>JBJORE010000074.1:0-4712 GCA_046049565.1 Actinomycetota bacterium | reverse complement strand
CCTCGACACCGATGAACTACTTCGGGAGATTTCATTTGGAGATTGGGACGGTTACACGAATGAGGAAGTTGCCGAGAAATGGTCAGAGGTTTTCCAGTCGTGGCGAGGTTCTTGGACAAAATCACCACCAAACGGTGAATCTCTTGAAGATTTTGACCTACGCATTAGAAAAGCGCGGCAAATGATTTTGGAAAAGTACCGTGGAAAAACTGTGGTTGTCGTTGCTCACGTGATGCCAATTCGCGGGTTTCTTACACTAGCTATGGAGGCTGGCCCGGCCGGTTATTGGCGTCCTCAGGTAGCTCCATGCTCGATAAGCGTTATCCGCCACTGGGGTGAAGACTTTGCCGAATTGGTAACCGCCAATTTCACAGCTCACCTCTAGCGAGTAGTCTTGATTCTGGATGGGTTGACCAGGCGATCGCGTTAGCAATAACGAGGAACGTCCGGGCTCCGCAGAGTGAAGTGGTGGGTAACGCCCACTCGAGGCAACTCGCAAGATAGTGCCACAGAAAACAGACCGCCGTGAAAACGGTAAGGGTGAAACGGTGGTGTAAGAGACCACCAGCGATTCGGGTGACCGATTCGGCTAGGTAAACCTCACTTGGAGCAAGGTCAGACAGAAGATGTTTGAGGGCTACTCGCTCGAGTCTTCGGGTAGACCGCTAGAGGTTGTCGGTAACGGCAATCGTAGATAGATGATCGTCCTAGACAAAACCCGGCGTATCGGTCAACCCATCCACTATTTTGAGTACTTAAGGGCGACCATAGCCGCACCGATTATTCCCGCCGAATTTCTAAGTTTGGCTGGAACTATCTGGGTTCTTAGGCTAAGTAAAGGTAAAAAGTCTTCGTGCTCTTTTGAAACTCCACCCCCGACCACAAATAAATCTGGGCTAAACAGATTTTCAAGTTTTGTGTAATAGGTTTGCAAACGTTGAGCCCACAGATTCCAATCGAGATTCTCTCGTTCTTTTGCTGAGTAAGCAGCCTTGGTCTCGTAATCGACTCCTTCGATTTCAATGTGGCCCAGTTCGGTATTGGGAACTAGCCTTCCATCGATGAACAATGCGGAACCAATACCGGTACCCAAGGTGGTCATCATGACCACGCCCTTGGTTTTCCTGCCGACACCAAATTTCATTTCGGCTACGCCCGCAGCGTCCGCATCATTGATGAGATGCACAGGCTTACCAATAAGTCTTGTGAAAAGTTCATCGGCATCTAGGCCGATCCATTCTTTAGAAACGTTTGCAGCAGACTTTGTGACCCCGTGTTGAACGACTGCCGGGAAGCAAATACCGATGGCTACCGATTCATTTTTAGGATCTAGCGATGTGATGAGTTCCTTCACCACCTCGGCGATATCGTTAGGGCGACCACCGGAAGGTGTGTCAACGCGTAGCCTCTCACCGACCAGTTCGCCTTTTTTCACATCGACTAACGCGCCCTTGATGCCTGTGCCTCCGATGTCAATTCCAATTGCTACTTTTGCCATGTTTTTATCTCTTTCTCAAGGGAGGGTAAGGATGTCGTATCCGATTTCGGTTACCGCGATGGTGTGTTCAAACTGCGCTGTGATGCTTTTGTCTTTGGTGGTCACAGTCCAACCATCCGGCCACATGTCCCAATGGTGTGTGCCCAATGTCAGCATTGGTTCGATTGTGAAAACCATGCCGACCTCAATTTCGGTTGCATAATTTGGTGCGCTGTCATAGTGCGGAATGATTAGCCCCGAGTGAAAAGCCTCACCTACTCCATGGCCCGTGAAATCGCGCACGACCCCATAGTTGAATCGCTTGGCGTAATTCTCGATTGCTAAACCGATGGTATTCACCTGGCGTCCTGGAGCTACCGCCATCAAACCGCGGTTCAAAGCTTCACGAGTGCGTTCCACAAGGTTGTGGACTTCTTCGCTAACCGAACCAACCTCAATGGTGTGGTTTAGGTCTCCGTGAAAACCATCAAGGAATGCAGTGATGTCAATATTTACAATGTCACCATCTTCTAGAACGGTATCGTCTGGGATTCCATGACAGATGACTTCATTAACCGATGCGCAGATTGACTTTGGGTAACCTCGGTAGCCAAGGGTCGAAGGATAGGCGCCATGGTCAATGACATATTCGTGAGCGAGGCGATCCAAATAATCGGTCGTTACTCCCGGCCTAATTTCGTCTCGAAGCATTTCTATAGCACCAGCTGCAATTTTTCCGGCAGCCCTTATTTTTTCTATTTGTTCAGGACTTTTTACATCACTACCAGTGAACTTTGCCGGAGCAAGCCTGCCAACATATTCGGGCTTAGCGATGTGGTTAGGAACAGTGAGTTTAGGTGAGACTTTGCCCATGACGAGGTGACCGGCGTTATCCTTGGGCATAGTTTCAATTTTAGGAGTTTGCTTGACCAATCAGCCGTTGGACTCTTCAGGTGTCCCAGAAGAGTTTTGGTTCAATCTAAAAACCGGTCAGGTTGAGTTCGGCAAGTTAAGCGCGGCTTCCTACCGAGTGGGCCCTTTCGCAACCGAGTCTGAAGCCAGACGGGCTTTAGAAACGCTTGCGACCAGGTCGCAAAAGTGGCGTGAGGATGACGAAGATTAGGAGTCGAATTCGTGTTCTTTAGCTGGAAAAGAACCATCCTTGACATCGCTGAGGTAGCTGCTTGCCGCTTGGCTGAGAATTGTGTCCAACTGCGCATATTGCTTCACAAATTTGGGCGCCTTTCCTGAGTGGAGTCCGGCAAAATCTTGCCAGACCAAGATCTGACCGTCTGTACCAACACCAGCGCCAATTCCAATTGTGGGGATGTTTAGTTTCTTCGATATTTCTTCGGCTAGTGAGGCAGGCACCATTTCCAAAACAACCGCAAATGCTCCAGCCGCTTCAACAGCCAATGCATCCTCAATAAGTTGTTCGGCACCGTCACCGCGACCTTGAACCTTGAAACCGCCTAAAACATTGACGCTTTGTGGCGTGAAGCCTATGTGTCCCATTACGGGTATCCCAGCCTCAACCAGCGCTTTGATTTGAGCTGCACTTCGAACTCCACCCTCAAGCTTTACGGCGGCAGCATTCGTACTTTTCATAACCTGGATTGAATTTGCCAAAGCATCTTCCGTGCCGGTTTCGTAGCTTCCAAAGGGAAGGTCGACGACAACAAGAGCTCGCATTGCCGCATTGGCTACGGCGCGACCAAATGGAATCATTTCATCGACGGTAATTGGGAGGGTTGATTTGTATCCCAAAACGGTATTCGCCGCTGAATCACCAACAAGAATCACATCGATACCTGCACTGTCGAAGATCTGCGCAGTCAACGCATCGTAAGAAGTGAGGCATGCGATTTTCCGACCCTCACGCTTGAACTCAAGCAATGTGGAGGTGCGGACGATTTTCGGCGTGTGAGCGTTCACTAGTTTCGCTTCCAGGCATCCACTTCGATTTCAACCAACATCTCTGGGTTGATGAATTGAATTCCGGCCAACATGGTGGCTGCAGGTCGAATGTCTCCAAAGATCTTGCCGTGAGCTTCACCGACTCGGTCCATGTCTGCTGCATCGGCAAGATAGACGCGAGTTCGAACTACATCAGCAAGGGTGTATCCAACCTGAGCGAGAGCGGCTGCAATAACGGTCTCAAGAGTTACCAGGGTTTGGCCGTAAGCATCACCCTTGTGCTGCAATTCACCATCGACAGTTGCGGTGCTTCCCGAGACATGAACGTAATCGCCAGCAACCACGGCACGCGAATAGCCGATTTTGCTTTCCCAAGGTCCGCCCGATGAAATTAGACGATCTGCTGCCATTTTCTTATCCTTTGTATTTATTGGTAATTGGAAGTCTCCGGTCTCGACCAAAGGCCATCCCGGTAATTTTTGGCCCAATGGCGCTTTGTCGACGCTTCCATTCTGCCCTGTCTACGAGCGAGACAACTTTCTCAACGATTTCAGCCTGGAAACCGGCGTCAACGATTTCGGCAACTCCTTGGCGCTTCTCGACGTAACGATCCAAGATAGCGTCGAGGACGTCGTATTCCGGTAGGGAATCTTGATCAGTTTGATCAGGGCGTAGCTCAGCCGAGGGCGGCTTGGTGATCGAGTTTTCAGGAATCGGGGGAGTCTGTCCGTTGGCTGTGGCCCATGAATTACGCCACCTTGCCAGTTGCCAAACCATGGATTTTTCTAAGTCTTTTATTGGGGCAAATCCGCCAACCGAGTCGCCATAGATTGTGCTGTAACCTACGGCAAGTTCGCTCTTGTTCCCCGTAGTTAGCGTGAGATGTCCGTGGGTGTTGCTTTCAGCCATAAGGATTACACCGCGCATTCGAGCCTGAAGATTTTCGCTGGCCAGTTCACTGAGTTCTAAAGAGTTTTCGAAGGGCTTAACCATTGGTTCGATTGCAATGGTTTGGAATTGGCATCTCAGGTTTTCGGCCAAAAACGTCGCGTCGTCCTTGGAATGCGAAGACGAATACTTAGATGGCATCGAGACTCCGAAAACGTTCTCCGCACCGATTGCGTCAGCAGCAATCGTTGCTACAACCGCAGAATCAATACCGCCGCTGAGCCCCAAAACAACCGACTTGAATCCGTTTTTGCGAACGTAATCTCCAAGCCCGAGAACTAATGCGTTCCATACCTGCCAGTCGTCATCCGCCTTAGTTTGAATGTGTTCGCTCACGAGTGTTGCTTCTTCACCATCAAAGTCGATTAGG
>JBJORE010000073.1:0-5058 GCA_046049565.1 Actinomycetota bacterium | reverse complement strand
TCAATCTCAATATCGAGCCAGGAATCGGCAAGGTCTTCGGCAAACCCGCGACCCCACTCAACCAAGACGATCGAATTTTCAACATCAATGTCAAGGTCGTCAAATTCGTGAACCGAAGTAAGCCGGTAGGCGTCCACGTGAACCAGAGGCACAGCACTGTCCTCCCGTTTGTGGGTGCGGGCAATCACGAAGGTTGGGCTGGAAACGTTACCAATTGCTTTTAAGCCCTCTCCAACACCGCGCGTTAATGTGGTTTTACCAGCGCCGAGTGGGCCGGTGAGAATTACGAGGTCGCCAGCTTTGAGTACGTTCGCAACCCTTAGCCCGAACTCGTTCATTTCTTCGGGTGTGGCGATGGTTAGTTTGGTGAGCTGCCTGCTCACTGACCCGCTCCAAAGTATTCGCGCCTAAAGCGACCACCCATGCGAGTAACTATCTCGTAGTTGATGGTTCCGCAGGCTGCAGCTAGATCGTCTGCGCTCGGAGCACCGGTGGTGGCATCACCGAAGATAACCACCTCGTCGCCAACCTGAATTGGGTCGTCACCGACGTCCAATACGAACTGGTCCATTGCCACCTGCGAAAGTAATGGATAGCGCTTGCCTCCGATTAGGACCTCGGCTTTGCCAGTTGCTGCTCTTGGAAGCCCTTCGGCGTAACCCACAGGAATCAAAGCAAGGTTAGTTTCGCTCTTGGTTCGGTGCAGGAAGTTGTAGCTCACCCCGTGCCCAGCTGGAACGGTCTTCACCTGGGCAACGCGGGTAACCGCCGTCATTGCCGGAATCAATCCGTACTCGGCAGCTTTGTTTGTTGAGAACGGGTCCAACCCGTAAAGTGCGACTCCAATGCGAACCATCTCGTAGTGAGCGTCCGGGTAAGAGAGCGAACCATCCGAGGCGGTTAGGTGGCGAAGTTGGAAACTAACTCCGGCACGCTTAGCTTCGGCAACCGCAGCATCAAACTTTTCGATTTGCTCGAGATCGTCTTGGCGACTGGTTGTAGAAAGGTGACTAAAAATTCCGATAACTTCGACGGATTCACCGAGTGATTTCACAGCGTCCAGAAGGTCTGCCCATTCGGCAGCGGTCGAACCATTGCGACCAAGGCCGGTATCGATCTTGAGGTGGAGTCTGGCCACCTCACCCGTGATGGCAGCCGCTTTCGCAATGTGCCCGAGTTGCTCAATGTTTGCAATACCTAGGTCAATCGAGTGAGTGAGAGCACCCACGAAGTCGTCGTCTGGGTCGTGCAACCAAGCCAAGATTGGTGCCGAAATTCCAGCCTCGCGCAAGTGGAGAGCTTCCTGCACATCGGCAACGCCGAGATAGTCAACACCAGCGCGCTCAAGAGTTCGAGCCACCTCAACAGCACCGTGGCCGTAGGCGTTGGCTTTCACAACACCCATAACCTTTGCCTGAGAAGCGCGAGCGCGCATTACATCCAGGTTGTGAACGATTGCATCCAGATTGATTCTCAGAGTTCTCATTCGGCCACCACCATCGCTACCGCCATGCCGGCATCATGACTGATTGAAAGGTGCAAGCTGGAAATGCCCGCAGCGGCAACCGTTTTGGCGGTTTCGCCAAGCGTCTTGATCTCTGGCTTGCCAGACGAATTTTTTGTAATTTCAACCTCGTGCCAGAAAACGCCTTCGGATCCACCTAGAGCTTTGATCAAGGCTTCCTTCGCGGCAAATCGTCCGGCGATTGTCTTGATTGGGGCATCCAATTCGGCTGGCACAAAAAGGCGTTCCAAAAGTCTTGGGGTTTTGGCAACGTGTTCTTCAAATCTGGTGATGTTCACCAGATCCACTCCAATCCCAACGACCATGATGGGTCTACTCGACCGTTACCGACTTGGCAAGGTTACGAGGCTGGTCAACATCCAAGCCCTTAGCCTCGGCGAGTGCCATAGCAAATGCCTGCAGTGGAATTACGGTCAGTATTGCCGCAAAAAGCTGTTCGGTCTGAGGCACGAAAATCACATGCTCCGACCACTGACCAACTTCCGAGTCGCCTTCTTCGGCAATCGCGATGACCTTGGCCCCGCGAGCGCGAATCTCTTGAATGTTGGAAATCACCTTAGGGTGCAGGCTGTCTTCTTCACGCAGTGAAGGAACGATGACGATTACCGGCTGACCCTCCTCAATCAGAGCAATCGGGCCGTGCTTCAGTTCACCGGCGGCAAAACCTTCGGCGTGAATGTATGCAAGTTCCTTGAGTTTGAGCGCGCCTTCCATGGCAACCGGGAAGCCAACGTTTCGACCTAAGAAAAGAACCGACTTGGCATTCGCCATCTCAGCACCAAGTTCCTTAGCCTGAATCAGTTCCTTCACAACGGTGCTTACGAGGGCAGGAACCTTGAGCAGTTCTCGTCCTAGTTTTTGTAATTCTGCAGAATCGGTGCCGCCGCGAACTTCTGCCAAGAAGAGCCCCAGTAAGAACCCGGCGGTAATCTGGGCAACCAACGCCTTAGTGGACGCAACTGCAACTTCTGGTCCGGCGTGGGTGTAAATCGTGGCGTCCGATTCACGAGCCAAAGTTGCACCCTGAGTGTTACAGATCGCCAGAACCTTGGCACCAAGTTCTCGCGCGTATCGTGTTGCCATCAGGGTGTCCATGGTCTCCCCAGACTGCGAGATGGCCACGATCAAAGTGTTCTTGGTGACAATCGGGTCGCGGTAGCGGAACTCGTGACTGAGCTCAACCTGAACCGGAATGCGCGACCATTTCTCAATTCCGTACTTTGCGATATCTCCGGCATAGGAGGCAGTACCACACGCAACGATAATGATTCGGTCGATGTTTTTGACGTCCTCGGTAGAAAGACCGGCCATTTCCGGAATGGAAACCTTTCCTTCTGAGTCCACTCGACCCATCAGGGTGTCGGCCACCGCCTGCGGCTGATCGGCAATTTCTTTCGCCATGAAGGAAGGCCAACCGCCCTTGCTTGCAGCGGTGGCGTCCCAATCAACAGTGAATTCTTCGGAAGTTACCGGTTTGCCGTCGAATCCAACGATCTCAACCGAGTCAGCTTTCAAGATCACGATCTCGTCTTGGCCAACAGAAATAGCTCGCTTGGTGTGCTCGACAAAGGCGGCCACGTCGGAGCCGAGGAAGTTTTCACCATCGCCTAAACCAATCACGAGAGGTGCGTTTCGGCGTGCAGCTAGAACAACGTCTGGCTGATCTTCGTGAACCACAAGAATCGTGAAAGCTCCGTGTAGACGATTGACCACAGCACGGAAGGCGGCAACCAGGTCGCCGTTTTTGTCGTACTCGCGAGCAATTAGGTGTGCAGCGACTTCACTGTCAGTGTCTGAAGTGAAGCGTGTGCCCTCGCCCAATAGTTCTGCCTTGAGTTCTGAGAAGTTCTCGATGATGCCGTTGTGGATTAGCGAAAGTTTGTGCTGCAACCCACCCAAGTGAGGGTGAGCATTGCCATCGGTTGGGGCACCGTGAGTTGCCCAGCGAGTGTGACCGATTCCGATGTGTGATTCCGGAATTGGATTGGCTTCAATCTCGGCAACGAGATTTACTAACTTTCCAGCTTTCTTACGAGTTTCTAGTTGGCCGTTGGAAATAACGGAAACGCCAGCCGAGTCATAGCCGCGGTACTCTAGGCGACGGAGTCCACCAATCAACACTTCGACGGTTGATTTCGGGCCTACGTAGCCGACAATTCCACACATAACTACCAATTTACGCCACAATTGATTACTGATGGCTAAAGACAGAGAAGCACAAACTGGCGAGGAACTTTCCCCCTTTGTCGTTATCTCTAGACCAGACTGGGCCGAACTTGGGGCCACCACTGAACAGCCGCTGACCGACGAAGAAATCAAGCAGATTCAAGGGCTTGGCGACGTCCTGGACATGCAAGAAGTCGTGGACGTCTACCTTCCTCTGAGCCGCCTCCTGAATCTATATGTTGCTGAAACTCAGAGCCTCCATGAACGCGAAAGTCAGTTCCTTGGTGAGCGTGCCAAACGAGTACCTTTTATTATTGGCGTTGCTGGTTCGGTCGCCGTGGGTAAGTCAACGGTTGCTCGACTACTAAAGGAGTTACTGAGCCGTTGGGAAGGTACCCCCAAGGTTTCTCTCGTAACCACAGACGGTTTTCTTTACCCCAATTCAGAATTGGAACGTCGCAACCTTATGGCCCGAAAGGGTTTCCCAGAAAGCTACGACCGAAAAGCCCTGCTGCAATTTGTGAGCGAGATCAAGTCAGGCAAAGATCGGGTAAAGGCGCCGGTTTACTCACACCTCGCCTACGACATAATCCCTGGCGAAACCGTGACGATTGACGAACCCGATGTGGTGATCATCGAAGGACTGAATGTTCTTCAGACACCGGAGAAAGATCAACCAGTTGCGCTCAGTGACTTCTTTGATTTCAAAATCTATGTCGATGCCGAGACCTCGGATATCAAAACCTGGTACCTAGACCGTTTCAAGAAACTACGAGCTGGTGCGTTCACTAACCCCAAGAGTTACTTCCACCGCTACGCCGAAATGGAATCGAACGACGCCTTTGCGACCGCCGAAGGTTTTTGGGAAAACATCAACCTGCCGAACCTCAGGGAAAACATTGCACCCACCCTTTCCAGGGCAACTCTGGTGCTTCGAAAAGGTTCCAACCACGCGGTTGAGGTTCCAACCACGCGGTTGAACGCGTGCTACTAAGAAAGTCTTAGACGCACTGACGGCGTTTAGATGCCAAGTTCTCTTGGGCAGTGGCCAGATCGCGCTGAGATCTAGATAACTTTGACAACTTATTTGCAGCATCGGTGTTTGCTGTCTTTTGTTCCTGAAGAGCCCAGGTCAAGCGCTGCTCTATGGACTTCAAATTATTGGCTTCGGCTTCAGCCTGGCTCTTGTAACCGCGAGCAACCGAGGGGCTTGCAATGTTCTTGGCTGCGCTAGTAAGCAGGCTAGCGATTCGCGCCTTAGATGCATTTCGTTTGGTGGTCAGGTCGTTCACCTTGGCGGTGGCTGTGTTCAACTTCTGCTGAGCGTTGTTATAAGACTGCTGGTCTTGGTTCACAGTTCGTTGTTT
>JBJORE010000072.1:0-4757 GCA_046049565.1 Actinomycetota bacterium | reverse complement strand
TGTTGAAGTTTGCGTTGCCGCGGCAAAAGATGTGGCTGGAAAACTAATGGCAAACGGTGGCCGAGTGCTCAGTGTGGTTGCCCTCGGCAAAGACTTTTCTCACGCTCGCAAGCACGCTTACGAGGCTGTGGCTCACATCAAACTGGAAGGTTCTCACTTCCGCACCGACATCGCCGCGAAGGTTGCCAATGACTAGGGAAATAGCCGGTTGGCACCACGTTTACTCGGGCAAGGTGCGGGACCTCTACGAGTCAAACGACCCGAACCTGAGCCACCTGATTCTCGTTGTCGCCTCCGACCGCGTGAGCGCTTTCGACCATGTGCTCGAGCCTGCCATCCCTAACAAGGGCAAGCACCTCACCACCCTCACAAATTGGTGGTTTGACCGCCTACCGGTTGAGAACCACGTTTCTCACGAAGTGGCTGTTCCTGAAGAAGTGAAAGGTCGAGCCACCGTGGCCAAGAAATTGGAAATGTTCCCAATCGAGTGTGTGGTTCGCGGCTACATCTCCGGTTCGGGATGGAAGGAATACCAAGAGAAGGGGGAGATCTGCGGCGTTGAACTTCCTGAAGGGCTAACCTTCGGAGGTAAGCTTCCAAAGCCAATCTTCACCCCTGCTTTCAAAGCCGAACTTGGCGACCACGACGAAAACATCAGTTTTGAAAAGGTTGTTGAACTGATCGGTCTCGAGAACGCTGAACGTCTTCGCGCACTCTCCCTGGAAATCTTTACCAAGGCATCTGAGCTCGCCGAGCAGGCAGGGTTGATTTTGGCCGACACCAAGTTTGAATTTGGCGTTGACCCTGCGACCGGCCACACCGTCCTAGGTGACGAAGTACTTACCCCGGACTCGTCACGCTTCTGGTCGAAGGCGGCTTGGGACCGTGGCGAGCGAAAAGACTCGTTCGACAAACAACTGGTTCGAAACTGGCTCGCCGATAACTGGGATCAGACGGGTAATCCGCCAATGCTTCCCGCCGAAATTGTTGCTCAAACTCAAGGCAAGTATGCCGAGTTGGTAGAGCGACTTACCAGCGAAGTGGCCTAAGGCTCTACTTTATTTTCTTAGCGCTGGGCTTCTGAACTTCGCCCTCTTTGGCTTTCGCGCGCTTATCCCAGGCTTTCAAAACCATTTGCAAAATAACTAGGCCGATAAGCAACAGGCACGCGTTTATGAAGAGAGTAATTCCAGAGTTGTCCATAAGGGGAGCATAGCGAAAGGGCTCGGGATTTCTCCCGAGCCCTTCCAACTTTGTTACTAAAGAATTACTTCTTTAGACCCTTTAGAGCGTTAACCATGAATGCGGTTACTGCTGCACCAACAAGGATGGCAGCGATGTAAGCGAATACGTTGGTTACTAGAGGGAACACGAAGATACCACCGTGTGGAGCTGGGATTGCGTTACCGAATAGGCCAACTAGGGCACCGGTAACAGCAGAACCAACCATGATCGATGGGATAACGCGGGTTGGGTCAGCAGCAGCGAAAGGAATAGCACCTTCAGAGATGAAAGATGCACCTAGTAGCCAGCCAGCCTTACCGTTTTCGCGCTCTGCGTCATCGTATAGCTTCTTGTTTAGGACAGTTGCTAGAGCCATACCGATTGGTGGAACCATACCGGCAGCCATAACGATAGCCATAACCTTGAACTGGGTGATTTCGCCAACAGCGGTACCAGAAGCAGCAAGCTCTAGACCAGCAGCAAGACCAGTGGTAGCGAAGGTGTAAGCAACCTTGTTAACTGGGCCACCCATGTCGAATGCCATCATTAGACCAAGCACTAGACCTAGTACAACTAGACCTGCGGTGCTTAGGCTGGTTAGTCCGCCGTTTAGAGCGGTGATTAGCCAACCAACTGGAGCCTTTAGAACTAGAACCATTGCTAGACCTGCACCAATCGAAGCAAGTAGTGGAATGATCACTACAGGCATCAATGGACGTACCCAGCTTGGAACCGACCAACGGCTGATCCATAGAGCTAGACCACCAGCAAGTGCACCACCAAGGATTGCTCCTAGGAAGCCGGTGCCAGTGCCTAGTGGGTTGCCGTCTAGACCGGTAGCTAGCGCACCAGCAACGAAGCCTGGAGCTAGACCTGGACGGTCGGCAATTGCGTAAGCAATGTAACCTGCAAGAACTGGAACGAAGAATGCAAATGCAGCCTTACCTAGCCAGAAAATGATGAATGCCCAAGTACCGATTGATAGGTAGTTTGGGTTTGCTGGGTCGGTGATACCCATCTTGGCAGCGTCATACGCGTGGATACCGTCGGTACCTGCGTAAGCAGCACCAAGCAAGAAGCCGAGAGCGATCAAAATACCGCCTGCAGCAACGAATGGAATCATGTATGAAACACCGGTCATCAGCCATGTTCTGATGCGTGTTCCAGTACTAGTAGTAGCACTACTCATCTTTGAGCCTCCTATAGCCCTAATTGTTTACCTGAGTCACGGGGGTGTGGCCCAAGTTATTTCGTTCGGAACTTACCCGAACAAACCTCCGAAGAATCCCTTCTTCTTTTCTCCCTCTGGCTTTGCAGCCTTCGGCTCTTCCTTTGGCGCGGCAACTGGTGCCTCGCCCGCAAGCTTGGCTGCAGTTCCAGCCTCGATTGCCGCAATAAATTCAGTTAGAACGTTTACGCCCTTGTCGCCACCGATAACCTTGGCAACACCTAGCTGAATGTAAGGCTTGCCAGCGAAACGCTCGCGACCCTTTACCTCTAGGTCGACTGCAAAGATAACTCCGTCGGCTGCGTCGATCAGTTCTTGCTTCATTGGGTTGGTTCCAGCCGACCCTTGAGTCTCAACGGTGATTTCGTGACCTAGCTTCTTGGCGGCCTGCTCTAGGGCAGCCTGAGCCATGTAGGTGTGTGCGATACCGGTGATGCATGCGGTTACTCCGACAAACTTCATTATTTCTGGACCTCTCGAGTCAATGTGGCTGCGATGACCGCAGGGTCTTTTTCGTTTAGTAGTTCATTACGGAAATCTTCGTCCATAACCTTGTAGGCCAAAGTTCCTAGGATTTCCAAGTGTTCACTGCCGCCGTTTGCCGGGGCTGCAATCAAAAAGATTAGGTTCGACTTTCCGTCTTCCGCGCCAAAATCAACCCCGCTCGTGCTGGTTGCAACTGCAACCGATGGGGTGACAACTGCTTCGCTCTGTGCGTGAGGGATGGCAATGCCACCTTCGATTCCGGTTGGGAAATGCTCTTCACGCTTTGCAACTGCGTCTAGGTAAGTTTCGATGTCGGTGACACGGCCAGCGGCTACTAGACGCTCGGCAAGCTGACGCGTTGCGTCCGCCTTGTCGGTGGCGTCTAGACCAACGATCACCATGTCGGTGGTGGTTACTGCATTACTCAATAGTTCGTTTCTTCACTTTCTTGCCCGAGGCTTATCTCTTCAAAGCCTCACAGCGCGAGTTTACCTTTTGAGTTACTGAACAAACTTTAGGTAGAGGAAAAACGCTTGTGACGGAAATTTCACGAAAAGTAACCAAAAAGAGATAATTGGCAAAATTAGGATGAAATCTAGGTTTTAATAGTTTTTCAGCACCATTTTGAGAATTTTTATGGAGAGACCCATGTCAACTTTTGAATTCACCGTGAATGTAATTGACCCAATTGGTCTTCACGCTCGCCCAGCCAGCCAGATCGTGAAGTTGGTCAAGGACTCGGGAGTTACCGTCCTTATCGGTCGCGAAGGTGAAAACCTGGTCAAGGCAAACTCTCCTCTTATGCTGATGGCATTGAAAATCAAGACCGGCGAAACTCTAAAGGTTTCGGTTGAGACTTCCGACGAGAATCACGCCGCCGAACTGGTTTCACAGGTTCAAGACTTCCTAAAGGGCTAACTGGCATGACTTCCGTGCTGACTGGTCTTGGTGTGGGCCTAAACGCTGTAGTAGCTGAAGTATTTCAGGTTGCTCCGGCAGCCGCTCTGCCCGCTTGGTCGCACTCTCCTGCTGGCGCTGCCGCGGAATCTGAAACTCTCAAGACGGCGGTTGCCGCGGTAGCCGCAGATCTTGACCGCTTAGGCGCAAAGTCGGATGAAACCACCGCTGAAATCTTTGAAGCTCTGAAGTTTTTATTGGAAGATGAATCGCTATTCGACATGGCCGTAGCCCACATGGATGAGGGTTGGGCAGCTGCTGCCGCATACGGAATGGCTGTAAATGAGTTTGCCGAAATGCTCGCTGGTGATGCCGCATTCGAAGAGCGCATTGCAGACCTCCAAGATTTGTCAAAACGCGTACAGGCTTCCATCGCTGGAATCGCGGTTGGTCTAGACCTTCCACAAACTGGCGCATATGTGATTGTCGGAGAAGACTTTTCGCCTGCAGACACCGCACAGTTCACTCCTGCGGTGGTTGGAGTTATCACCGTGAAGGGTGGTCCAACTTCTCACACCGCAATCATTTGCCGTTCACGCAGTATCCCGGCGGTAGTTTCAGTGACCCACGCCGATGAAATTCCGGCTGGAACATCGGTTTTAGTTGACCCAGTTGGCGACCGAGTTTTGGTTGGTGGCTCACTAGCCGACGCCACCAAGCCGCTTGAATTTGCAAACACCGGTCGTGACCCACTGGTCGAAGTTCGTGCCAACATCGGTTCTCTCGAAGATGCCGAAGCCGCAGCAAAAACCGGCGCAGTTGGCGTTGGCTTGTTCCGCACCGAACTTCTTTACCTAAACGAAAGCGCACAGCCTTCGGTAGAACGACAGCGCGACCTTTACGCTTCGATCCTGGCTGCAGC
>JBJORE010000071.1:0-5117 GCA_046049565.1 Actinomycetota bacterium | reverse complement strand
TCAGCTCTGGGTTCAACGAAAATGTCCACAGGGCCCTGGTCAATGAATGTTGGTTCAATGTTCGGGTTTGTCGTTACTCGAAATTGCAGAGTATTGCCAGCTTCGGTGTTTAGGCGAAGGGCATCCTCGATAAAAGTTCTGATCCGCTGGTCAAGCATTGATCTGGCGAGGTCATTTGGCACCTCAAGGTAGAGAGTCTCGCCGATAATCCCTTGGGCTTCCGCCAGCTCCAGAAAACCAAGCATCTGTGGAGTAATCCGGGAGTCATGTTTCAGGATGTCGCGTGTGGTTCGCCAAAGAGTCTCTGTTCTGACTAGATCGTCCACCGTACACCCCTTTTCTCTGCTAGCTTTTCACAGGTTATCCACAATTTAGAAACCTGTGCACAATTATGTGCATAACCCTGTGGAAACATCAAACAGTTATCCACAGGAAGAAATCCACTGGAGTTATTCTGGTTACTTGTCATTGCTAAATGCAAATCGAATCGGCGTGTCTTACGAGAAATTTCCGATTTTTCCTGTAGTTACCAAAGATTTTGAAAAAAGATGGCTAAAAACTTGACCAAACACCCTTTGAACCCTTAGGTTTAATAGGTTGCTCGGCGTTGGATCTGGCCGAAACAACATTCAAGTCGAAACTTCGACACTATCCCAAAGATTCGAACACAGATTTTGGAGTGATCACCAATGTCAAAGCGTACCTTCCAGCCGAACAACCGTCGTCGTGCAAAGACTCACGGTTTCCGCCTACGTATGTCTACCCGCGCCGGCCGCGCCATCTTGGCTGCCCGTCGTCGCAAGGGTCGCGTCGAGCTTTCGGCTTAACCACCAGATAGACGGTGCTCGCTCGCGAGAACCGGATCAGAACTGGAGCGGATTTCCGCCAGGCAATGAAAACCGGTGTCAAAGCCTCAGGCAAAGCAACTGTCATCTACCTAAAGCGGGATGAGTCTCTGACTCATGCCCGCTTTGGTTTTATAGTTAGTAAAACCGTAGCTGGAGCAGTTGGTCGAAATCTTATAAAGCGGCGGCTGCGATCAATTAGTAGAGCACTACTCACAAACCACCCATCCGGATTCGATCTAGTTATCAGGGCACTGCCAGAGGCTAAAGAGTTCGAGTGGAATAGACTTCAAGAAGAAGTGCTGAGCAACGCGGAAGCTTTGTTTAGTAAATGAAAACGGTTATTCGCATAATCGAATTCATCTGGCTAATACCCAGGAATGCAGCAGTTGCCTTCCTGCTGGGATATCGAAAGCTGATATCCCCGCTTTACGGCGATGTTTGCAGGTATTACCCAACCTGTTCAGCCTATGGCCTTGAGCAGATCCAGCAGCGCGGTGTCGTAGTTGGTTCGGTTCTTACAGTTTGGAGAATCTTGCGCTGTAACCCATGGTCAGCCGGTGGAATGGACCCGGTTAGTCCTGGTTCTGAACACTTCAAGGTTTTGAAAAACGGATTTGTAGCACCGAAATAGAAAGTAAGTAAATGGATTTCTTATGGCCAATCAAATGGGTTGTTGAGGCCCTACTTGTAGGTTTTCACACAGTCTGGAGTTTCTTAGGCTTTAAAGTCGACGATGGTCTGACTTGGGTTCTTTCAATCATCGGGCTAGTTCTTGTAATTCGTGCAGCGCTAATTCCGCTATTCGTAAAGCAGATCAAGGCTCAGCGCAACATGGTTTTGGCTCAGCCTGAACTTACTGCACTTCAGAAGAAGTACAAGGGAAAAACTGACCAAGAGTCACGTCAGCGCATGGCAACTGAGCAGATGGAAATCTACAAGCGAACCGGTTCTAACCCGCTTAGCTCTTGCCTTCCATTGCTTATTCAAATGCCTATCTTCTCTAGCCTCTTCTTCGTGCTTTCCGACGCCAATAGCCTTAAGTCAATCGAAGGCGGCTTCTTCACCACTGCGCTAATGACGTCGTTCAAAAACGCGGAGTTCTTCGGTGCCCCACTCCACGAAACCTTCTTGAGTGCAACCGCGACTCTTGAGGTGAAGATTATGGCTGCCGTCATGATTGTGATCATGACCGCCACACAGTTCATCACGCAGCGTCAGATCATTGCCAAGAACCAAAACCCTGCCAATGTGCAGAACACCCAGTACATGCAGACCCAGAAGATCATGCTGTGGTTGTTCCCTATCATCTTCGCAATTTCGGGAGTCAGCTTCCCACTCGGCGTTATGTGGTACTGGCTAGCCTCGAACTTCTGGACCATGGGACAGCAGTTTGTGGTCATTCGTAGCATGCCAACCGAAGGCTCAAAGGCTTGGCATGACCGCCAGGCTCGCCTAGAAAAGCGCGGCAAGCTAACCAAGTCAACCCCTGAGGCGATTGAGGAAGCGGAAGCAACCAGTCGTCAGCGCGTTCAGCCAGTTGGCAAACGTGGCAAGAAGCGTAAGTAATAGGAGAAATAACTATGAGCGAAAAAGAAGAAACTCAAACCGCTGAAGTAACCGAAGCCACCGAGGCCCCAGAAGTAAGCGTCAAAGCCCTTGAGGAAGAAGGCGACATTGCCGCTGATTACCTAGAAGAGCTTCTGGACATCTACGACCTTGATGGAGACATTGACATCGACGTTCGACAGGGTCGCGCTTATCTTGAAATCTCTTCGGACAAGGACAGCAACCTACGCCTTATCTCCGAGCCAGACACCGTTGAGGCACTTCAAGAGCTAACGCGTCTAGCCGTTCAGGTTAAGACCACAAGTTTCAGCCGTCTGATTCTGGATGTTGGCGGTTCACGTCAGAAGCGCGTTGATGAACTAACCCGCGTTGTAAACAAGGTAATCGAGAAGGTTCGCGAATCTGGTGAGCAGTCCCCATTGAAGCCAATGAGCTCCTATGAGCGCAAGATCGCGCACGACATTATTGCCGAAGCCGGACTAACGTCGGAATCCGAGGGTGAAGGTCGCGACCGTCACATCGTGATCAAGCCGGCCTAATGTTCTTTGGAATCAGGCCGAGCCAAGTGCTCGGCCTTTTTCTTTGGAATGTTTCACGTGAAACATGGATGATTAATACACATGACTGAAGAAGTATTTGATCCAGAAACCGAGCCCGTCGAGGCTATTTCGGTGTTTGGCGATCGCATTGAGTTGGCACGCGGCTATGCCGAAGCGCTAATTCGCGATGGTGACCTACTCGGATTACTCGGACCACGAGAACTTCCTAGGCTGTGGACCAGACACATCCTGAACTCAGCCGTAGTCAGTGAACTTGTCCCCGCCGATAAATCGGTGGCGGATATCGGCTCAGGGGCTGGACTGCCGGGCATCCCTATGGCCATCTGCCTGCCGGAAAATCATTTCACTTTGATTGAGCCAATGGAACGACGCTCTGAATGGTTGAAAGAGCTAGTTATTGAACTAGGGCTAACTAATGTCACAGTTCTCAGGGCTCGCGCAGAAGAAGTGGGAGATGTTTTTGACATCGCAACCGCTCGAGCTGTGTCTGCTCTGCCAAAGTTGCTGCGCTTAGTTGTACCTTTGGTGCGCGAAGGTGGTTTGGTTTTGGCCCTAAAAGGATCAAAGGCTGCCGATGAAATTGAAGATTCCAAGCGCTTACAAAAGAAACTGGGTCTTGCTGGGTTCGAAATCGTCCATGCGGGGCAAAGTGTTCTGTCAGAGCCAACTCTCGTAGTTCGAACTAAGTTAGTCTGATTACGGGGAAGTTTTGGAGATTCTTATGTCTGAGCAAATTGCAGCAGAAGTTACCGCGGTCACCGCGGCCACGGTAGTGCCAGGCATGGGCTATCCCGCAGGCCGCCTAGAGGTTAGCCCGGCTCCTACCGGATGGCAGCACACTGTTTTGTCCGGGGAATTCACTAATGTTTCACGTGAAACATCGCGATAATAATGAACGACTTTAACGACACTCCTCTAGCTCAGGAACTGAGCCAAAGTTTTCAGCGGATCACTCAGATTGATCAAGCAGTGTTACCCAAGCCAGCAAACACCCGAATTTTCACCGTTTCTAACCAAAAAGGTGGCGTGGGTAAAACCACAACCGCAGTTAACATTGCTGCCGCACTGGCAAGCAAGGGCCTACGGGTTCTAGTTCTTGATCTAGACCCTCAGGGAAACGCATCCACCGCCCTGAACATCCCGCACCACGCTGAAATCAAGAGCCTTTACGAGGTCTTGATGGGTGAAGCCGAGCTGGAAGATGTGATCCAGATCAGCTCTGAACTTCCCGGTCTTTACTGTGTTCCAGCCACGATCCACCTAACCGGTGTTGAGATGGAGATGGCTTCGGCGGTGGCCCGCGAACAGCGTCTCAAGACCGCCATTCAGCGTTATCTTGAGACCACAATGACTCCGCCGGACTACATCTTCATCGACTGCCCTCCTTCTCTTGGTCTCTTGACCATTAACGCCTGGACGGCTGCGCGCGAGATTCTGGTTCCAATCCAGTGTGAGTACTACGCGCTTGAGGGCGTAGATCAGCTTTTGAAGTACATCGATTTAGTTCGCAAGCAACTCAACCCTCAGCTTGAACTGAGCACCATCTTGCTAACCATGTATGACGGTCGCACCGTCATCACTCACGATCGCCGCTCTCCTGGTGCCATTGCGTACTTAGAAGCAGCAATCGAAATTGCTAACAGAGGAGCACAACTTGGCAGATAAGCGAATTGGCCTAGGCCGTGGCATCGGCGCCCTAATTCCTACTTCAGAGAATCCAAACGAAGCCCCTATCGATGTCTTTTTCCCTGCCGGTGGTTCAACTGGACCAGAACTGGTCGCGGTTCCAGGTGCCCGCTTCGGCCACCTCGACCTTGCTTCGATTCGTCCGAACTCTAAACAGCCACGTTCTGTTTTTGAGCCTGAGGCTTTTGCCGAACTAGTTCATTCAATCAAGGAACTCGGCGTTCTTCAGCCAATCGTGGTTCGCTCGATTCCTGGTGAAGCCGGTAAATACGAATTGATCATGGGTGAACGTCGTCTTCGTGCGTCGAAGGAAGCCGGCCTAACCAAGATCCCTGCGGTTATTCGCGAGACAGCCGATGAGAACATGCTTCGCGACGCCCTGCTTGAAAACCTTCACCGCAGCGACCTAAACCCGCTTGAAGAGGCCAGCGCTTACCAACAGCTTTTGGAAGACTTT
>JBJORE010000070.1:0-5852 GCA_046049565.1 Actinomycetota bacterium | reverse complement strand
GGCTACACGCATAACTTCATCAGGAAGTTCCGAACCGTCGGTGAGCACACATCCCGCAGAGCAAGTAATCGCGAGTTCCAAGTCTTCATGGCTAAATGGACGCTTCATGGCGTTGAACACCTCGTTCATCAAATCCACTAACTGTTCTTGATCTTTCACATGACGCAGGACGATAGCGAACTCATCACCGGCAATACGGGCCACCAAAGACTCGTCTGGAAGTGAATTACGTATGCGCTTTATGAAGTTCACCAACAGAGCATCGCCAACGTCGTGACCATGTTGGTCGTTCACATTTTTGAAGTGATCGATGTCAATAAAGACAAAGGCAAGCAAGAAATCATCCACCGAAGCGTCATCAACAGTGCTGCGAAGTTCATCTTGCAACTTGGCGCGGTTAGGCATGCCGGTGAGGTAATCATGTTCTGTGAGCCAGACCAGGCGTCCGTGTTCACGTCGCTCATCACTCACATCTCGATAGGTTGCCAACACTTGATCTTGAGACAGAGGGACCGCTGTGTTTTCATAATCGCCCGACCATCCGGCTGGAGAGTGCACCGGCACAATTTCCTTAATGGTTTCACCCTCGATGAGAACGCGAGAAAAAAGGTTCTGGAGTCCCCCACTGGCCTCTACACCAACCGCCTCTCTCAATGTCAAACCAATAAGCTGAGCAGGAGTGCGGCCGGTAGCATCGGAGCCAGCTTTATTCATAAAGACAAGAGTGAAATCAATTATTTCGTTCGTTTCAGAGCGAACTGCTTTCCAAATTGCAAAGCCATCTTGGCTCGAATCCAAGGCTTCGCCAATTAAATCAAGCTGACGCTGCAACTTGTCGCTGAGTTCATTAGAGATCTCTTCGTGCGATGACGCCTTGAATGGCAAGCGTCCCCCTAAGTTTGCTCGTGGTTGAAGTCTACGGACTAATGCCAGCAAAAACTAACCGAAGTCGAATGTTAGAATCTACAAGGATGTTTGGTGAACCTTACGTCTGTGGGCCTCTAGCTCAGTTGGTTAGAGCAACGGACTTTTAATCCGTGGGTCGTCGGTTCGATCCCGACGGGGCCTACAAATGAAACCCTCGGTATCTTCTTAGATAGCGGGGGTTTCAACTTTTCACCTAGAGGTATAGGTCAAGCCTTGAGGCAATTAGCTTCTTCAGTGAGCTAACACTTCCGGATAGTGCCTTCAAATCTCTTGAGTCTAGGAACATCGAAATTGACTGATCCGGATACTCCAAGAGCATGCAGGGTTCTCGTCCTTCTGAAGCCTTGAGTTCACGTTCGTTGCGCTCATTTAGGTGAATCATTCGCACTTGGATTCCATGCTCAGCCAACAGGTGTTGTTCGAGTGCTTTGAACGACGACTTCTTCTTTATTGGCGAATGTGAAATATCGCATAGGCTGCAGCTTCTGAGGCCAACAAGGTGACCAAAGAAGTAGGTGAGTTCGCCAACTATTCCACCATCGGCTTTATAGATGCCAATTAGGGTTCCACGGATGTCTGCCATGGGGATATCAACAAGAGAAGCTCAAGATTGCTTCCATCTGGTTTGTAACCTCTTGATACGAAAAAATGCACCCCAATGTGAGGTGCATTGATTCATGTATGGGTTTTACTTCTTGTCAGCCTTAGCCTGCTTCTCAATGCGCTTCTCTTTTAGAGTCTTCGCTGGCGCCTTCTTTGCGTTCTTCTGGGCCTTTTGTTCTTTTTGAGCCATGATTTCCTAACCTGGAACCGGTATGGCTCCCTTTCGAACTTTATAGGAGATTCCTGAACTTGAAATGATTTGCCACTTAATGTTGTTCAACCTTCTAGATGCGGAAAGGCGTATATGTTTTCGGGTAAAAAAGTTTTGGTAATCGGCGCTTCGGGCGTTTTAGGCAATGAATTATGCAGTCAACTAATGGCTGCGGGGGCTCACATTCTGGGTACTGCCAAGAGCGCCGAAAGCGCCGATCGGCTTCGGGCCGACCTGTTCGCACGTTTGTTGGTTGATTTGGAATCCCCCGCCAGTATCACAGCTCTCACCGATTACCTTTTGGCTAGCCCAGACTCAATCGACGGTGTCGTTTTGGCGTCTGGTCTCGTTGCCTTCGGATCGGTCGGTGAAACACCAATCGAAGTAACTAATCGATTGATGCAGGTAAACATGCTTGGGCAGGTTCAGCTACTCAGGGCCCTACTTCCTAAACTTCAGGCTTCGGCTGTCATGGGGAATAACCCATTTGTTGTTTCTATCAGTGGCGTAATTTCCGAGAAGCCTATGGCTGGCTTAGCGGCCTACTCCGCCAGCAAAACTGCGCTTCATGGTTACTACTCAGCAGCATCCAAGGAATTCAAAAAGCATGGCGTCAACTGGATAGATGCACGCCCAGGTCATACCGAAACCGGATTAGCTGGTCGAGCGATATTTGGCACAGCTCCGAACTTTGGTGCCGGCCTAGAACCCGCCCATGTCGTAAATCGAATCTTGGCAGGAATTCAGAACTCGGAAAGCGACCTACCAAGCGCTTCGTTTATGTAAACACTGCTACTCTTAGGCAAACGTGTGTGCGCGCGGTCGAACGACCGAAAGAATCCCATGCGCAAATTTGTCTCCCTGCTAATCGTCCTAGTTCTATCGCTTTCAGCAGTTCCAGCCCGGGCTATCGACAACACTTGGATCACCTCCCCTACACTCAGCTCGATTTCAATCAGCGGTGGCGGCGCTTCCGGCCAGGGTTCCAGCTACACAATCTCAACCCAAGCTCTCACGGTAACAATGAAGTACACAGGCACCGCAAGTTTAGCCAGAAAGTATGCTCAGGTGAACTTCTATGATTTCACTGGTGGTGTTGGTTTGGATTTGGCATCTGGCCCTTCAGGTGTTTCATCAACTGCGTGTGACCACCAAACGCTCGGAGGAAATAGCCACACCTGCTATTTTCAGCTAAACGATTTGGGCAATGCATCTTTCACAATGACGCTCAGAAATGTGACAACCGCGGGGCACTTCAAATACAAGGTTCTAGCGGGACCAAACATTTCGGAATCGCAAGCCGCTCTGGTTAGCTTCACCGCCCCGACCAACAAAATTGTTCCTGTTCTAAAGAACGTACGGGGAATCGCTGGCGGTCCTGGAGCGATCCAGTTTCGAGTGACCCAGAACGGGAAAGTAGCTCCAGGCGTGCGCGTGAAGTTCTCATTCAAGGGAATTGGAGAAAACCTCTCAGCCACCAGTGCAACATCTGATAAAAAAGGGTTAGTGACTGTCTTTCTTACAAATTTGAAGTACTACAGAGGATCAGCTGCAGTGAAAGCCCAGATAATTGGCGGAACCGCTAAGGCAACAGGTTACATCTGGTGGCACAAAGTCAAATACCTTCAGTAGGGTCGACAACCCGAAGGTCTACCGGTTTACCAAAAAGCCAGCCTTGAGCAAACTTCGCACCCACAGCGTGAGCAAGTTCAAGATCTGCCTCGGTCTCGACTTTTTCAACAATTACTTCAGCCCCAACCAATTGGGCGAATTTCATGCCGAGTTCCAAAAGCCCACGGCTCAAGTCTGGCCTTTCAACTTGAAGTAAAGAGCCATCAAGTTTCACGAAGTCTGTTGGCAGACTGCTAATAATTCTCAAACTAGTTTTACCTGTGCCAAAGTCATCGATGGCAATTTTGGCGCCTCGTTTGCGAAGGCCGGTTAGTCCCATCGTTAGGTCGATTTGATTTTGAATGACAGACGTTTCGGTGAGTTCGAAAATCAGAGAGAAGTGTGCTTCTTTGATTCTCGGCAGAAGCCGATCGACTGCTGAGAAGAATTCGTGGTCGTTTCCCAAAGTTTGAGCGCTGATATTAATCGATATAGCCTGGCCACCCCGTTTCACTAATTCGGGGTAGGCAGACTCAACGGCTTTTAGAGTCCAGAAGTCAATGATTTGGACTAAGTTCAGATCTTCAGCAATTTGAATGAAAGTCTCCGGTGACACATTACCCAGGGTTGGGCTGTCCCATCGACAAAGAGCTTCATAACCGAAGATTTCTCTCGTTGTCACGTGATTGATCGGTTGAAAGACCCAGTGCATACCCTCTGGCGGTGGTGAGCCGGGACCCAGTCGAGACAGTTCGTGGCGAACCTGCTCCGAGGTAGCAACATGCTCATCGGATAGTTCCGGCAGCCCTGTGCGAGTAGATTTCATCAGTGCGAGGTTGAGTCGAGCGTCCCAGTCTTTAGCAATCAACTCGGAATCATGCTCAGTTACGACAGCACCAATACTGGTTTCGAGCAAAAACCGAAAGCGACCTGAAACGTTAATGTCTGCAACCAGGGCTTTAACTTGGCGCACGAAGAAAATTGGATTTGAAGAATCGAGAGCTCTGATGGAAAACAAAACAGAAGATACTCTAACGACCTCTGCTACCCCTACAAGCTCCCTGAGTTTCTTGGAAAGTTCGGCAATTGCCAGTTCTCTTTGCTCGCGACCATATTCCACTTCAACAATTGGAATATTGATTAGTAGAACTTTGACAAGCAGAAGATCTTGCTTGTGTACGAGGGCATCCACTCCGTCAAGGAATTTCTGTTGAGCACCTGCGACGATGACCACAACCGAGACGTAGAGCGCCTGACTAACTGCGACCACTCGCTCCCAGACTCCAACGTTGGTGGCGGCTGGGTCAGTCCAAGTGCTCAAAAACCAAAGCGCCAAGGCGGTTTGTAAGCCGGTACCGATTACTGATGCGGCAGGTCTGATGATCCATGGTGCGTCCTTGCGCATGCGCATGGCCAGAATTGGCCAGCCCGCTGAAAGCACGAAGGATGAGATTGCAAAGATGCGATGCATCAACGAATAGCCAATCAGCGGCGTTGGAAAGATAGTTAGGCCGAACGTGCAAATAGCCGATAACAACAGGGCCACACGTCCTGGCATTGCCAAGGTTCTGGCGTATACAGCCACGATCAGGGTCAAAACACCACCGAGGACAAAGAACGAAGACATAATCCAATTGACCGGGGATTCGTTGGCAGCGAGGTCGCTGATGGTCTGCCTAATCGGAACCGGCAATCGTCCAACCGAGCACAGACTGAATGGGGCCAATAATGGCCGCGTAAAAGGCTAAACGATCAATTGGTTTCATTAGCGAACTCCCTCGATGTTGATACTGTCATAGTAAGACGAAAGGTAAAACATGACCGAGCTAGAACTTATTCATCTTTGGAACAAAAGTCGCAACCAACTCATCTTCGCCCAACTGGCACCCACTTTCCTTTTGATCACCACCGCTGGTCTAATCAATGATTTGAAGGGGTATGGAAACTACGCAGTCTGGGCGGTAATCGGCATCCTGCTCGCGTCGGGCATCCTCGGAGCGCTGGTGGAGTTTTCCGCCGCTCATGAAGCTCAGGCGATTGCAGCCGATATCCAAAAACTCGATTCTAAAAATCGAATCAGCAAAACCATCGTTAGGGTAGCGCCTTGGCTACACGTCGCCAAGTATGCAACCCCGACCATTTTCGTCGGAATCTTCATCACACTCGTGTTAGCCCTCATCTAATGCGCAAGGCCCTGTTCTGGACATATTCCGTTCTGGCTGCTGCCGGTCTTATCACCGCTTGGGTTTTCAATGGTCTGGCCGTCATGGCTGGTCAAGATTATGGCTCCGCTTGGACTGCAACAGCGGTTGACCTGGTTCTTACCTATGACCTAGGAATTGTGGCCGTGGCGGGAGTGATCTTCATGTTCGCCGAGGCTAAGCGCATCGGGATGAAGCGGGTCTGGATTCTTGCCGTCGTTTCGGGCATAACCGCGATGGCTTTCGTATTTCCATTATTTCTAGCACTACGCGAACGCCACCTGGCAAAACAAGAGAAA
>JBJORE010000069.1:0-4787 GCA_046049565.1 Actinomycetota bacterium | reverse complement strand
GTTATCCAAGATGCCAACACCAAAAATGTGATCATGTTCGCATGGATGAGCAAAGAATCTCTACAAATGTCACTTGAACTTGGTGAAACAGTATTTTTTTCAAGGAGTCGCAGCAAACTTTGGCACAAAGGCGCAACTAGCGGAAATTCGCAGGTTATTAGCACAATCGAAGTTGACTGCGATAGTGATGTTTTGCTGATTAATGTCGAGCCCAAAGGCCCAGCGTGTCACCGGGGAACTGTATCCTGTTTCGATTCACAGGTTATTGGCGACATCAAATGAAAACAAACTTTCCAACGTTTGAGGCCTTTCTCGAGGCTGCGAAATCCGCCAGGGTTATTCCTGTAATCAGAGAAGTCTTCGCCGATTCCATTTCGCCATTGGGTATCTATCAAGCCTTAGCGGAAAAGAACGATGGATCATTTCTTCTCGAATCGGCTGAACAGGGAATTTGGTCTCGCTTCTCTTTTGTTGGGGTAAAGGTACGTGGTCGGCTTTTTCAGGAAGCCTCAGGACCTGTTTCATGGCTAAGCGAAGATGGTTTTGATGCATTGCCTCAAGATCTAAGACTGGATTTACCCGTAGCGCCGCTAGACGCCCTCGATTTGCTTCAGAAATCTTGGCGGAACCCCCTAAAACTGGCTGAAATTCCGCTTACATCGGGTTTAGTTGGAACCATTTCTTGGGACGTTATTCGCGACCTGGAGAAACTACCGATGGGACCAATCGATGACAATCCGGTTCCGAGAATCAGTTTTTCACTAATTAGGGATTTGGTGGTGATCGACCATCAGTCCGCCTCCCTGATGATCATTTCCAACGTATTTATTGAAGGTCAAAACAGGGAAACGTTGAAAGGGCTTTACGATTCGGCGTACGAATCGATTGACGAAATGATTTTGGGTCTAGCCTCGGCCAGCAAGCCTTATCTTGCCGAAGTTGATCTGAACGTAGAGCCAGAGGTAAGGGCTAATCAGACAAAGACAGAATTCTTAGACACGGTTTCGAAAGCTAAAGAATACGTTCGAATTGGCGATGTCTTCCAGGTTGTTCTATCACAACGTTTCCAGACGGAATTGAATGCCTCACCTTTGGATATGTATCGAATACTCAGGTCACTCAATCCCAGTCCATACATGTATCTCATCAATGGGAGTGATTCTCATGGCGCCTATTCGGTTGTCGGCGCTTCTCCAGAATCACTCGTGACCGTTAGTTCAAATCGTGTAACTACTCACCCAATTGCGGGTTCTAGGCCAAGAGGGCGGGACTGGGAGGAAGACCACGCATTAGAAACAGATTTGTTGGCAGACAGAAAAGAGACCGCCGAACATTTAATGCTCGTTGATCTAGCCAGAAATGACCTATTGAAGGTTTGCACGCCAAATTCTGTAGCAGTAACCGAATTTATGCAGGTACATCGGTTCAGTCACATCATGCACCTAGTCTCGACCGTTGAAGGTGAACTCGACCAGAATTTTTCTTCAGTTGATGTCTTTAGAGCCACTTTCCCAGCGGGAACCCTTTCGGGTGCGCCTAAGCCAAGAGCCCTAGAAATAATCACTCAGTTAGAGCCAACGGCACGGGGCATTTACGGAGGAGTTGCCGGTTACTTTGATTTCTCAGGTAATTCAGACTTGGCGATCGCTATTCGAACCGCAGTGATTCGTGATGGCGTTGCCACTGTTCAAGCTGGAGCTGGAATAGTTCTTGATTCTGATCCGGAATCTGAATTCGAAGAGACAAAAAGTAAGGCTCGGGCAGCTTTGAGGGCAATCGGAGCGACAAGTACAGCAAAGATTCTGAATAAGTAATGCGCAGGTTCACTCTACTTATAAACATTTCCTCATTGGTGATTGCCTGGTACTTCGCTTCGCAACAATGGGCAACTGCAACTATTTCCGAGACGGGACAAGTTTTGGCGATTTCAGGTTTGGATGCCTATCCTCAGTTGTCGTTCCTAATGCTGACTGGGTTACTCTTACTTTGGCTGTCCCGCTATCTGAATTCCTTGTTTTCCAAGTTTCTTGCATCGGCAGTCTCAGTTCTGCTCCTAGCAACATCTTCCCCTATTTGGTTTGAATCCGCGTCGGGATCAGCTTCCATTCTCAGTCCACAGATTGCCAAAGCCACAGGCGTAAGCGATTGGTTGGGCCAAGCGGAACTCATAGAGAAGGTGGTCTATAACCACATTGCCGCGGACTTTTTCATAATTGCACTGATTATTTGGTTTGGAAGTCTTGTTTGGTTTGTTTGGTCGGCGAGCGCCACCGAAAAGGCCAAAAAACTCGTTACGCGCATAGACAATCTACCTAACTGGTGAATTCGTGGCGGTAAACTTTGATAAGTAAACAAAGAAAGGCAATCATGTCGGCAGATCACCCAGAAGACACAAACCACGGAGACACAGTAGCAGCTTGGACCTCCGTCACGGTTGTAATGCTCGGGTTCGCCGGTTTGGTTCTTTTCTTTTACATCGGTGAAGAGACTCTTACCTGGGCTTCTGCGGGTGTCATTGTGGTCGGATCTGTCCTCGGACCTATCTTGGCCGCTTTCGGTCTAGGCAAGAAAAAGAACTAGTTTCATTGCTCGAAGCTTTATATGCGGGCTCCTTAGAAGACGCTGCTCAACGCGAACAACATGTAAAGGCTCATGAGCTTGAGCGTCGAATTGACTCGCTTCAAAAGCCTGTAGACGCAATCAAAGCTTTCGCACCACGAAGCCAGATTCACGTCCTGGCAGAAATAAAGCGAGCAAGTCCATCAAAGGGAGACTTGGCTGCAATTAGAAATCCTTCAGATTTGGCAAAACGGTATCAGGATGGTGGGGCCACCGGAATGAGCGTTTTGACTGAAGAACGCAAATTCAAAGGTTCACTAAAGGATCTTGCCGACGTTCGAGGCGTCACAAACTTACCGATACTTCGAAAAGATTTCATTGCTAACGAATATCAACTGCTAGAGGCTCGGGCTTTCGGTGCTGATATTGCACTACTTATAGTCGCGGGTCTTGACCAATCAACCCTGAGTCGTCTCATGAAATTTACCGTTGAATTAGGCATGACACCATTTATTGAAACTCACGATCAGATCGAATTGGAACGCGCTCTGGAGTTAGAAGCCAAATTCGTTGGAGTTAACGCCAGAGATCTTTCAACTTTTGAAACCGATAGAGACCTATTCAGCAAATTAGTTCACATTTTTCCGCCAGACGTTATCAA
This sequence comes from Actinomycetota bacterium, assembly GCA_046049565.1. Lineage (GTDB taxonomy): Bacteria > Actinomycetota > Actinomycetes > Actinomycetales > Microbacteriaceae > Rhodoluna. Next base: position 1,567 of record JBJORE010000069.1, on the reverse strand, counting down.
GGTTGCCGAGTCGGCTGTTCGCAACGCGTCGGACGTTCGACACTACCGTGAGTCAGGCGCTGACGTCGTTTTAGTTGGCGAAGCTTTAGTTACCAACGACCCTGTCGCATCTCTACAGTCATTTCTTGAGGTTTAATAGTTAGATGGCCAATAATCGGAACTTACGCTCCCAACAGGGACCTTACTTCGGCGATTTCGGGGGTCGATTTGTTCCAGAAAGCTTGGTTGCGGCGCTCGACGAATTAGAGGCCACTTATCGGCTTGCGCAGTCGGATCCTGCATTTCAAGCCGAGTTAGCGGAACTTCACCGTACCTACACTGGCCGGCCTTCGATTTTGACCGAAGTAAAACGTTTCTCGCAACACGCTGGTGGAGCCAGAATCATCCTGAAGCGTGAGGATTTGAACCACACCGGTTCGCACAAAATCAACAATGTGCTGGGGCAAGCGCTTCTCACCAAGCGCATGGGAAAATCGCGCATCATCGCAGAGACCGGCGCTGGACAACACGGAGTTGCGTCTGCTACTGCTGCAGCTCTATTTGGTCTCGAGTGCGTTGTTTACATGGGCGAAATCGACACCAAAAGACAAGCCTTAAATGTGGCTCGCATGGAATTACTCGGTGCAAAAGTAGTTCCGGTAACTACTGGGAGTCGCACACTAAAGGACGCCATCAATGAAGCTTTGCGAGACTGGGTTACGAACGTAGACGACACCCACTACCTTCTCGGAACTGTTGCTGGACCACACCCATTTCCTGAAATGGTTCGGGATTTCCACTCAATAATCGGTATTGAGGCTCGTGCCCAGATGCTTAGTGAATTCGGAGCATTACCGACAGCTTTAGCCGCCTGCGTTGGTGGTGGTTCTAATGCAATTGGACTTTTTCACGCTTTCTTGGATGATGAAGACGTTCAAATTTTCGGGTTCGAGGCTGCCGGGGATGGCATGGACACTGACCGCCACGCAGCAACTCTGAACTTCGGTCGTCCAGGAGTCCTTCACGGCGCAAGAAGTTACATGCTCCAAGACGAAGATGGTCAGACCAGAGAGAGTCATTCAATAAGTGCTGGATTGGACTATCCAGGTGTCGGTCCGGAGCATTCATGGTTAAAGGATCTTGGCAGAGCGCAGTATCGGGGAATTAGTGATGACCAAGCCATGAGTGCATTGCGCCTTCTGAGTCGCACTGAAGGAATTATTCCGGCAATCGAAACTGCCCACGCTTTGGCAGGGGCATTGGAACTCGGGAAAGAACTTGGTCCTGAATCTTCAATCCTTGTAAACCTTTCTGGGCGTGGAGACAAAGACATGGAAACCGCAGCAAAGTATTTCGGACTGTTGGATTCCTAATGTCGAGAGTTACTGAGGTATTTGAAAAAAATAAAATCGCGGGCAAAAGCACGCTAATTGGATACTTTCCTGCAGGTTTTCCAACTTATGAGGAATCCTTAGAAGCCTGCATTGCTATGTGTGAATCCGGCGTCGACATTCTTGAATTGGGGGTACCTTATAGCGATCCGGTGATGGACGGCCTGGTTATTCAGCAAGCTACAGAGGTAGCGCTT
>JBJORE010000068.1:0-4812 GCA_046049565.1 Actinomycetota bacterium | reverse complement strand
GCCCAACGGATTTCACCGTAGATCACGCCGTCCTTGTGAAGGTCTTCAACAAACTCACGAGCCACGCGGGTTAGCCCATGCTTAGTTTGCATAACCGCGGTGGTGATGTCGAAAGTCTTTAGGTATTCAACCAGCGAGCCAGAGTTCGCTGATTCAAGAAACCATTCGTTTAGCTCGCGCGCGTTGGTTGCAGGAAGCTCAAGACCAATCTCTTCGGCCAGTTCGATGATTGTCTGCGGACGCAAACCTCCGTCGAGGTGATCGTGCAACGAGATCTTTGGAAGACTTCTGATGTCCATTTAGTGCTCCTACTTCAGGGTTATTTCGTAGTCGAGAGCAAGTTGCTCAAGCTGTTGTAATTCATTGCTCGGGAAAGGCACATCGTGTTCAGGGCTAACCTTCAGTCCACCGTTACCGTAAGAAGCTACGGCTGACCCAAGGCTCCCGCCGATGAAATCTCCCTCAAGATCGGAGGCGATTACCTCGAGGATTCTCGGCGCAATCTGAGGAATTAGGGTTGCGGCAACAAACTTGTTTCGTTCGCCGAGAACGTTGTTGAAGTAAAGGTCTCGACCAAACCCAGTCGCACGAGTCAGAACGGTGTAACCAACACCATTGATTTCTAGTTCGCCTTTGCAACCAATCATGACTCGCATCGACGACGTGGTTGCTGCCGGCCCGAGGTTGAAATCAACGACGACCGCGTTATCGGCGCCAAATCGCTCAACACCGTCGCGCAGACCTTCGATGAAGGTTTCCCGACCAGGCTGCTCACAAAGAATTGCAACAGTCTTGAGCTCTGACATACTGGCAGCGAGGTGACCGGTGAGTAAGCCCGCTTCATACATGTCGATTTGGTAGATCGCAAGGTTGTCGCGGTCGGCACGAATAAGTGCCGGTTGCGCGCTTTCGGCCAGGTAAACAAAGTTTGTTTCAGGGCGGGTCATCACGATTTCGTCGATGTACGTCGAAAAGCCTTCACCAGATAAAACAAATAGATTGCATCCAAGTTTGTGCAGCTTTTCAACATTGGTCGCAAGTTTGGCTGGTGAAGATTTCTGAACCGTTCTCTTCACACCGTAAGTGGCAACCGCCTGCTTGATTCCGTAGTCGGCAACTTCGTTGACACCCATGGCGTCGGTGGCACCTTCCGTCACTAGACAAGCGCGGTAGTTCACCTCTGAAATCGGGGCGGGGGCCGGAAGTTCGGCACAGCCAGAAAGTGCCAGGGATAGCGCAGAAACCAGAGCTATTAGCGAGGTTTTGCGAATCAAGGAATTTTCCAGCACAGGCTCAAGTTTAAGCCCCTCGTGACCGAGTTACGATTCGATAACTAGTTAGAATTAGAACCGTCGCTTCAGAGTTGAAACATCAGGAGGCATCGTGCCAACCAAGCCAACCGGAACCCTCTACCGAGGAAAGACCGGCATGTGGTCGTGGGTTCTACACCGCATCACAGGCGTATCTATCTTCTTCTTCCTACTGGTACACACGCTAGACACCGCTCTAGTGCGAATTAGCCCAGAGGCTTACAACGAAGTAATCGAGACCTACAAGACCCCAATTATTGGTCTAGCCGAACTAGGTCTAGTAGCGGCAGTTTTGTACCACGGTTTCAACGGGCTGCGCGTAATTCTGATCGACTTCTGGAGCAAGGGTGCCAAGTACCAGGCCGTTATGTTCTGGGTGGTTATCGGTCTTTGTGTGGTCACACTAGCTTTCTTCGCACCACGTCACATCGTTCACATTCTTGAGTACATTCAGGAGGGTAAGTAATGGTTACCATCGAAACCCCTCGTAGCCCACGCAGCCGCAAGTCTGCGCAGCGCGAAAAGCTTGCATGGTTATTCATGCGCGCCTCGGGCGTTGTACTAATCGTCCTAATCTTCGGGCACCTTTACATCAACCTTTTCACCGGTGACGGTATCAAGGCCATCGACTTCGCATTCGTTGCCGGCAAGTGGGCTAACCCGTTCTGGCAGGTCTGGGACACCCTTATGCTTTGGCTGGCCCTAATCCACGGCACCAACGGTATGCGCACCTTAGTCAACGACTACGCCGAACGCGAAGGTTGGCGCAAGAGCCTGAACTTCGCACTCTGGGTTACCTGTATTTTGCTAATCGTTCTTGGCACCCTAGTGACCACCACTTTTGACCCATGCCCAGACACTCACGCAGCAGCACTTCTGCCTGAATTCTGCAGCGTTAAGTAGAAGAGAAATCAATTGACCAAACCTAAGGTTCACAACCACCAGTACGACGTAGTCATCGTGGGAGCCGGTGGCGCAGGAATGCGTGCTGCCATTGAGGCCGGTCCTCACGCCAAGACCGCGGTTATCTCCAAGCTTTTCCCAACTCGTTCGCACACCGGTGCCGCTCAGGGTGGTATGGCTGCTGCGCTTGCCAACGTTGAAGAGGACAGCTGGGAGTGGCACACCTTCGACACCGTTAAGGGTGGCGACTACCTAGTTGACCAGGACGCCGCCGAGATTCTTGCCAAGGAATCGGTTGAGGCCGTAATCGACCTAGAAAACATGGGCCTTCCGTTCAACCGAACCCCAGACGGCAAGATCGACCAGCGCCGTTTCGGTGGCCACACTCGCGACCACGGTAAGGCTCCAGTTCGACGCAGTTGCTACGCAGCCGACCGCACCGGTCACATGATTCTTCAGACCCTTTACCAAAACTGTGTGAAGCTCGGCATCGAGTTCTACAACGAGTTCTACGTTCTCGACCTAGTGATGAACACCGTCGACGGCGAAGAGCGTCCTAGTGCAGTTGTTGCCTACGAACTAGCCACCGGCGAGATTCACATCTTCCAGGGCAAGTCGATCGTGTTCGCAACCGGCGGTTTCGGCAAGATTTTCAAGACCACCTCGAACGCTCACACCCTTACCGGCGATGGCGTTGGCATCATCTGGCGCAAGGGCCTTCCGCTGGAAGACATGGAGTTCTACCAGTTCCACCCAACCGGTCTTGCCGGGCTAGGCATCTTGCTTTCTGAGGCTGCTCGTGGTGAAGGTGGAATCCTTCGCAACGCATCGGGTGAGCGATTCATGGAACGCTATGCACCAACCATTAAGGACCTCGCTCCTCGTGACATGGTTGCCCGTGCGATGGCTAACGAGGTTCGTGAAGGTCGCGGAGCCGGCCCACACAAGGACTACGTACTGCTAGACCTCACTCACCTTCCACCTGAGGTTATCGACGCCAAGCTTCCAGACATCACCGAGTTTGCTCGCACCTACCTTGGTGTTGAGCCTTACACCGAGCCAGTGCCGGTATTCCCTACCGCGCACTATGCGATGGGTGGAATTCCAACCAACGTGAAGGCTGAAGTTCTCCGCAACAACAAGAAGGTTGTTCCTGGCCTTTACGCTGCCGGTGAATGTGCCTGCGTTTCGGTTCACGGAGCAAACCGTCTCGGAACCAACTCACTACTAGACATCAACGTTTTCGGTAAGCGTGCCGGCATCGCTGCTGTTGAATACGCCAAGAAGGCGAAACACGTGCCAGTTCCAAAGGACGCCGCAAAGGGAGTGCTCGACTTAATCGAAGAGATGCAGAACTCAACCGGTACCGAGAAGATCGCTGTGCTTCGCAAGGAACTTCAGGACACCATGGACAAGAACGCTCAGGTATACCGCACCGAAGAGTCGCTCGATGAAGCCCTTGCGGTAATAGCCGACCTTCGTAAGCGTTACAAGAACATTCAGGTTCAAGACAAGGGAACGCGTTTCAACACCGACCTTCTCGAAGCGATTGAGCTTGGCTTCCTGTTCGACTTGGCCGAAGTTCTCGTAGTTACCTCAAAGGAGCGCCGCGAAAGCCGCGGTGGTCACTTCCGCGAAGACTACCCAACCCGTAACGACGAAAAGTTCATGGTTCACTCCATGGCCTACAAAAAGGGTTCGAAGATCAAGATCGACTGGAAACCAGTTGTCATCACCAACTACCCACCGATGGAGCGTAAGTACTAATGTCTACCGCTGTAGCTGAAAACACTGAGATTGGCGTTGTTCCTAGTTTCAACGTCACCCTGTTCGTTCGCCGCTTCAACAAGGAAGACGGCCTAGAGGCTCGCTGGGAAGATTTCGACGTCACCGTTCACGGCACCGACCGCGTTCTAGACGCCCTTCACAAGATCAAGTGGGAACTCGATGGCTCGCTATCGTTCCGTCGCAGCTGTGCTCACGGTGTCTGTGGTTCGGATGCCATGCGCATCAACGGCCGCAACCGCCTAGCCTGCAAGACCCTAATCAAGGACCTAGACATCACCCAGCCAATCTATGTTGAGCCAATCAAGGGCCTAGAGGTTGAGAAGGACCTGATCGTCAACATGGAGCCGTTCTACCAGGCCTTCCGCGACGTGAAGCCGTTCCTAATCGCTTCCGACAAGCCAAAGGCCGAGCGCTTGCAAAGCCCTGAAGACCGTGAGCGCTTCGACATGGGCACCAAGTGCATCCTCTGTGCCGCCTGTACTTCAAGTTGCCCAGTGTTCTGGACCGACGGCCAGTACTTCGGCCCAGCAGCAATCGTTAACGCTCACCGTTTCATCTTCGACTCGCGTGACGAGGCTGCCGATGTTCGCCTCGAAATCTTGAACGACAAAGAGGGTGTCTGGCGCTGCCGCACCACCTTCAACTGCACCGAGGCTTGCCCTCGCGGCATTGAGGTAACTCGCCTAATCGCAGAGGTCAAGCAGGCTATTCTGCGCGGCAAGCCATAGTTACATGCTGATGCGAGCCAAGTCTCTGCTCCTAGCGCTGACTTTGGTTCTAGGTTCAATCACCCTCGCAACGCCAGCAATGG
>JBJORE010000067.1:0-5098 GCA_046049565.1 Actinomycetota bacterium | reverse complement strand
TCTGGTTGACCTGATTTACGACTTCCAAACCGCACCGCTACTGTTGCACTCATTCTTCACGGGAACCGTCGACAAACTTGACCTCTGGTTCCAGCAGCGACCAAACAACTGCCTAAATGTTTTGGACACCCACGATGGCTACGGCGTTATTGATGCCGGACCAATTTCATCTTTGAGAAAGCTGCGGAGAACACCGGTGGGCACTCCAACATCGCCAGCGTTGTACCCCAGTGGTTCACTCTGCCCCACCAGATCAATGCCACGTTGCCAAACATCTTGGCAAACGACACCGCTTATTTCATCAGCCGTGCAGTTCAGTTCTTCCTTCCTGGTGAGCCTCAGGTTTACTATGTTGGCCTCTTCAATGGCATGGACGACCAGGAGCTTTTCCGCAAGAGCGACCAGGGTCGCGATGTAAATCGCCACAACTACACCCCGCTCGAGATCGAGAACGCTCTCAAGCAGCCGGTTGTACAGGCAATCATTGCCTTGGCACGTCTCCGTAAGCACAATGCTTACAACGGCAAGTTTGCATGGGCTATCAATGGCACCGATGAACTGACTATGGGTTGGGATAACGGCGACGATGAGATCACGTTGAAGTTCGTGACCAAGGTCGGGGCTCCTTCGTTCGTAATTGAAGTAGTCACCGCCGGTGTCGCCAAGAGCTTCAAAACCATCGACGAATTCGCCACCTATGAATAATCGTTTCGTTCTGCTGGATGGCCTTCGCGGCCTAGCCGCTTTCGGAGTGCTGTCATTTCACGCGGTAGTTGTCACCAACTACATGTATTTGGATAGCTACTACCTGTTTGTCGACTTCTTTTTCGTGCTCTCAGGTTTCGTGCTCCAGCCATCGATGCCTCAGAACTTCGAAAAGTTTGGTCGCAACTCTGCGCGCTTCATCCTGAACCGAATCCTGCGTTTCTGGCCAATGCTCATTGCGGTAACGGCTCTAACCTGGGTGATCTATCGAATCGGTCAATCTGACCCCAATGTTTGGCCAGATCCAAATTACTCAGACGGTAACTTTCTAGCGTCTTTCTTCCTGCTGCAAATGTTTTTTGCCAGTGCCATCGGCATGAACTGGGCACTTTGGTCGCTCTCAGCTGAGTGGTGGGGAAACCTCACCTACGTGCTACTAACCGGCATCAAGCGCAACATCGGAATCATTGCCGGCATTGTCATCGGTTATGCGGCTCTCGCCTATGGGTTGAATACCGACAAAGACTTCATTGGTGACTCTTGGAGCTACGGCTCAGGACCAATCGCTCACTGGGAGGCCTTCGGACGCATGCTTGCCGAGTTCGGCTTCGGTTTGCTGGCTCGTAAATATCTACCAAAGTTAGCCAAGTTGCAAAATATTTGGTACCTGCTGCTTGCAATCGGCTTGTCGCTAGTTCTTTTCTGGTCACACGACAAGCTGCAGGGCGATTACGTTTACTGGACTACCTACTTCGCCGGGCCAGTGTTCGCGTTTCTGGTTCTGCAGGCAGCTGCTTACAACCCAAATCCAGAGAAGTTAATGGGTGGAATCCTTACTTTCCTTGGCAAGATGTCTTTCGGTATTTACGCCTATCACGTGGTTCTTTTGATGGCCTACGACCACATAGTTCCAAGCCCGGTGCTGCCAGAGAACCCTGGGAGCAAGGTATGGGTCACCTATCTGGTCACCAAGATCGTTACTGTGTCCGTGGTAGCAATAATGCTCGCCTACTACACCAACCGTTTGGTGGAATCACCAATCCAGCGGCTCGGTAGACGAGCACTAAAGCGTTTATAAAACTACTTCGACGAACCCATCGTCACACCGCGCATTAAGCTGCGCTGGAAGATGATGAAGAACAAGATCGAAGGTAGTGCACCTAGTAGGGCGGCAGCTGCACGAGCGGTTGGCTCTGCGGTCCACTGACCAACGGTTAGGGCGATACCAAGCGATACTGTCTGGTTGTCATTTGACGGGAGCAGTACCAGTGGGATCAAGAACTCGTTCCAGTTATAGATAAACACCATCACGGTGATCACCATCAGGGTTGGACGAAGAATTGGAAGAACCACGTCGACCATCATTCGCCAAGCGCTAGCGCCATCAATCTTGGCGGCTTCGAGGACCTCGGTTGGGAACTCGTTTAGCACTGAAGCGATTAGGTAAGTGGAGAATGCCACACCGCTAACACCGAAGATAATCACAATCGACAGTAGGTTGTCGTAAAGGTTTAGCTTCTTGGCAGCGTTGTATAGCGGGTAGATCAACGCTTCCTGTGGAATGGTGAAGGCAACCATGAATACTCCAAGAATCCAGGTGCGGCCTTTGACTTTTCCGATACCGATTGCATAGGCGGTTAGGAAGCCTAGTAGCACGGTAATTCCGGCAGCCAATAGCGAAGTCCAGGTTGAGTTCCAAAACTTCAACGGGAAGTTCGAGTCGTTCCAGAACTTAATGATGTGCTCGAAAGTTGGATTTGCCGGCCAGGCCAGAGGACCTTGTTCAAGGAATTCCTGAGGAGTCTTGATTGCGTTAGCAATTGCCATCCAAAACGGGAATAGCCAAACAATTACGGCTACAGCCATGAAGGCGAAGGTAACCCAAGAAACAAACGAACGCGGCTTTAGTGCGCTGGTCTTGATTTTCTGAGGTTTCTTTTCAGCGGTGGTAGTGCTCATCGCGCGTTCTCCTTAGCCTGCTGCTTGTTCTGAATTTGAAGAATCACAATCGCCAAGATGGTTAGCAGAAGGGCGAGGATCGTTGCGACCGCGGCACCGTAACCAACCTTGTGGGTGGTGAAGAAGTGGAAGTAGGAGAAGTAGGCAGGAACCTGGGTTGATGTACCTGGGCCACCGCCGGTCATTACGTAAACCGGGGCGAACACCTTCAGCGCCGCGACCATAGTGGTTAGCAACACCACACCAATTTCAGGTGCAAGCTGAGCCAAGATGATGATGCGGAAACGCTGGAACCAGGTTGCACCATCAAGCTGAGCCGCTTCGGTTAGTGATGGATCAAGTCGAGAAAGACCCGACATGAAAATAACGATGGTGTATCCGATCTGGATCCAAACCATGATGATCGATAGCGACCAGATAGCAAGGTTTTCGTCACCGAGCCAGTTTGGGGTTGCTTCTTTATCAATACCGAGTACACCGGTGAGGAAGTTATTGATCACACCGGAAACTGGGTTTAGTAGCCAAACCCAGATAACACCGGTGATGGTTAGCGGAATAACCTGCGGCATGTAGAAACCGGCACGCATGAATGCTGCAGCACCGTTTCCGAATCGAGGTGCAATGTAGTCGAACAACATGGAGGCTACAAATACACCGAGGAATGTTGGAACAATCGACATCGCACCGATAAACATGAATGCGTGTACGAATGACTCCCAGAAGACTGAGTCAACGAAAAGGTTTTCGTAGTTCTTGGTACCAATCCATCGTGGTTCACCTAAACCATTCCAGCGAGTAAAGCTGATGTAGATGTTGTAGAGGAATGAACCAACGATTACTACGGTGAATGCTAGAAGGCCTGGGACCAGGTACGCATAGTACTGTCCTTTACCTTTTTCTAGAGAAGATTGGCGCGCCTTAGCAGGCTTGGTTTTTACGTCTTTTTTGACGGTGGCAGCTGACATATTTTTGTCTTTCTGACCTAGGTGAGACAAGTAAAACTAGATTAGATGAAAAACCGGTGCGGGGGGAAATCCTCCCGCACCGGCCTCTCAATTAACTACTACTGTAGTTCGGCCTTGCCCTTGTCGTAGAAGTCCTTGATGGTCTTCACGTAGGCAGCGGCGTCTCCGTCAGCAACTAGCTTGGTACCAGCGGCTAGCTGTACGTCATAGTAGCCAGGTACTGGCCAGTCTGGGTACATTGCTAGGCCGTCGGCCTTCACGATTGCGTCGAATACCGAGTAGCTCTTTACGGTTACTGGGTTGGTTAGAGCAGCCTGGTCAGCAAGAAGTGGTAGACCACCCTCGTTACCTAGCATGTTCTGGTACTTGGTCGATAGCACTAGGTCGATGAACTCGGCAGCTAGGTCCTTGTTCTTCGAACGGCTTGGGATTACAAGTAGGTTACCTGCAGATCCAACCGATAGGCTACCTGGGTTCTGGAACTTAGCCCAGTCGAACTTAGCCTTCTCAGCGGTGGTCTGGTCTAGCCAGGTTCCACCAAGGATTAGAGGAGACTTTCCAGCCTGGAACTCTGCAACAGCGTCATCTGGGTTTACGCCCGATGCCTTTGCGTTGAAGTAGCCCTTTGACTTCCACTCAGCCATCTTGTTAGCTGCGTACTCGAACTTCGACCAGTCAACGTCGCCCTTGAACTGCTGGAAGTTGGCAACCCACTGCTGGTCTGCCTGAGATACGGCTAGCGCGTAAGCCATGTGAACGTTCTGGTAACCGCCACCACCGAAGGACTGAACTGCGCCCTTTGCCTTTAGGTCAGCTAGTAGCTGGTCTAGTTCGGCTGGAGTGGTTGGTACAGATACGCCGTACTTAGCGAATAGGTCCTTGTTGTAGAACCATGAGACGTACTCACCGTAGCTTGGGATACCGTATAGGTTGCCCGAGCCCATGAGACCCTTGTCGTCGTACTGACCGTATAGCTTGGCCGACGATGGAAGCTTGGTGTCCCAACCGTACTTAGCTGCGTAGTCCTTTAGGTCAACTAGCAAGCCAGCTGCAGCTGCAGTTCCGGCGGTTGCGTTTCCCTTGTTCCACTCAGCTAGGTCTGGAGCCTTGTCCGAGTCAAGGATGGCGTTACCAGCCTTCTGGATCTGGTCCCAAGTCTTTAGCTCGAACTTGATCTTTACGTTAGGGTGCTTCTCGCCTAGCTCCTTTAGAGCTGCTGCCCAGGTCTTCGCCATTGCGGTGTCCTTTTCGTACCACCAAACGGTGAAGGTGTCCGAACCAGCTGGTGCACAACCAGCTAGCGAACCCATGGCAAGAGCAGCTGCTACAGCAGTAGCGGCGACACGTGCACCGGTCTTCTTGTTGAACTTCATTTAGATTGCCTTTCTTGTGGTGATTCCTCACCCCTGATTGGAAATCTAAGTAAGACGAATCTCACTTAGACAATCACAATGCTAGGGCGTGAAAGA
>JBJORE010000066.1:0-6324 GCA_046049565.1 Actinomycetota bacterium | reverse complement strand
AATGAGAAGATCCGCAACCGTCTCGCACTAGTTTGGGGCGCAGAGACCTTCCTGGTCGAGCCGGTAAAGCACACCGATCAGATGATTAAGCAGGTTGAAGATGTTGTTGTTGGCCTCGGTAAGGGCAAGGACGGCGACGAACTTGTCGTCGTAGCAGGAACCCCACCGGGTGTCTCTGGTTCTACCAACTCGCTACGAGTGCACCGGATTGGCGATCCAACTCACAACTAGTGAATTGAAAAAGGACGGACCTAAATGGTCCGTCCTTTTTTTGTGCCGAGAGTGGGACTTGAACCCACACGTCTTTCGACAAAGCATTTTGAGTGCTCCGCGTCTGCCATTTCGCCATCCCGGCTAACACAACTTCTCAATAATACCTGAACATGTTGGCGCTAGGCTTGATGGCATGACTGAAAGCACTGCAAAGAGAGTCCTAGTTGCCGAGGACGAAGCACTCATCCGCATGGACATCGTGGAAACTTTGCGAGACAGTGGCTATGAGGTAGTTGGAGAAGCGGGTGACGGGCAGGAAGCCGTTGAGATCGCAACATCACTGTTGCCTGACCTGGTTGTCATGGACATCAAGATGCCTCGAATGGATGGCATCACGGCTGCCAAGCATCTGGCGGATTTGCACATTCCAGTCGTACTACTTACCGCCTTTTCTCAAAAAGAATTGTTTGAACAGGCAGCCCAAGTTGGAGCCATGGCTTACGTTGTGAAGCCTTTCAATCCGAATGATTTACTACCAGCAATTGAGATTGCCCTACACCGTCATTCTGAACTTCGGGCACTCGAGGCAGAAGTTGCAGACCTAAGTGATCGTTTGGAAACTCGAAAGCTTATTGAGCGAGCCAAGGGTCTTTTGATGGCGAAGAAACTTGTTCCAGACGAACCAGAAGCTTTCCGTTGGATTCAGAAAGCATCTATGGACCGTCGCCTCACCATGCGCGATGTCGCCAAAACCATTATCGAGCAACTAGCGGAAAAGGCTTAGTTCTTCTTTTCCCTAATTAGGTTGGTAATTCGAACCGTGCTGAGTCGGTTCTCAGCGTCGTCGTAACAAACAATTTCGTGCACAGTCAATGTTTTGCCAAGTGAAATCGGAACACAAATAGCTTTCACGTGTCCCTTGGTGGCTGATCGGCTGTGAGATGCGTTGATTTCAATACCGACTGCAACTTTTCCAAGAGAGTGCGCCCAAACGTTAGCGGCTAGGCTTCCTAGAGTTTCGCCGAGAACCAAATAGGCGCCGCCATTCACCAAACCAAGTGGCTGACGGTTACCTTCCACCGGCATCGTTGCAACTGTTTTCTCAACGCTTAGTTCCCGGAGCTTGATTCCCATGCGTTCTGCCAGCTCACCAAGGCCGCGTCTTTCCCCAAAATCCTTTCGCAGGTGGGAAGTAGGCTTACTGCATGACCGATAGTCCAAAGCCTACCTTGCTACTAATCGACGGGCACTCTTTGGCCTTTCGTGCCTTTTACGCTTTGAGCCCTGACAGTTTTCGGGCGCCAAACGGCCAACACACGAACGCCGTTCACGGATTTATCTCAATGCTTTTGAACATTCTCGGTGCAGAGAAGCCAACTCACATTGCAGTTGCCTTTGATCTCTCTCGAGAGTCGTTTAGAACAGTTGAGTATCCCGCATACAAGGGAACGCGAGGCGAGACTCCACCTGAATTCAACGGTCAAACCGAATTACTTCACGAAACTTTGTCCGCGATGAACATTCGAACCTTCACACGTGAAAATTATGAGGCCGACGACGTCCTAGCATCGTTCGCAGATCAAGCAGCCGACCAAGGGTTCCGCGTCTTACTTGTGTCTGGAGACCGAGACACCTTCCAACTAATTAGACCTGAAACCACAATTCTCTACCCGGTAAAGGGTGTCCTAAATTTGGCAAGGATGGACGATGATGCTGTGTTTGCCAAATATGGAATTCACGCCAAGCAATACCCTGACATGGCAGCGCTGGTCGGTGAGGCTAGCGACAACCTGATTGGAGTTCCCTCGGTAGGTCCAAAGACTGCTGCTAAGTGGATCACCGAATATGGAAGCCTAGATGGGATTCTTGCCAACGCGCACCTAATTGGGGGCAAGGTGGGTGAGCAGCTTCGAGAGCATCAGGGAAACGCTGTTCGCAATCGCAGGCTGAATCACTTAGTCCGTGACCTGGACCTTGGGGTAGATTTCCAGGACCTCAAGTTGGTTGGAGTAAACGAAGCCTCTGTTCGTGAGGTATTTGCCCGTCTGGGCTTCAAGAGCCTCACCGAGCGTGTGCTGAAACTCAAGGGCGCAACGCAAAGCTCAGGCACTGATGACGAAACAATAGAGGCTACCAGTCCGTTTGAATCGTTGGTAGCCCCATCGGTAAAATCTTTAGACGCCGAAGACCTAAATTCCTGGCTTGGGTCTCGACAAACGTCTATCGCTGTAGCTTTCGGCGAGAACTTTGGAGCGTTTGACGGCACCGAATTGGTGGAATCCGCGACGATCCCGTGGGCCTGGCTTGCGAACGAAGAATCAAAGGTAATTTTTGATTCGAAGAATCGCCTACGCGATGCGCTTACTGCCGGTTTCGAGCTACGCGGCGTTGTTGCCGACCCTCTGCTTGAAACCTATTTGATTGACCCGCTTCGTCGCGATTACTCTCTTCTGAAGATTTGTGAAGACCTTCTAGGCTTCATCCCTGAAGCACCTGAGTCCGTAACTCAAGCACTGCTTGCTTGGTTGACTCAGCTTTTGCACGAGAACCTCTTGCCAAAGCTTGAAGCCACCGAACAACTCAGCGTTCTCAACGAAATTGAACTACCGACTTCTCGCACTTTAGGGCACATGGAGAACCTAGGGGTCAGCGTTGACGGCTCTCGCCTGGAAGTGCTGTCTCAGGAACTCGGCGAGCGCATCGCGCAAGTTCAGGCGGAAGCATTTGCCATTATCGGTAAAGAGATCAATCTAAGTTCTCCAAAGCAATTGCAAACGGTCTTATTTGAAGATTTAGGCATGACCGGCACAAAGTCTGTGAAGACTGGTTTCTCAACGAATGCGGAATCGCTTTCCACGTTGTTTGAACAAACTGGCCACCCATTCCTTGAAAAGCTTCTGGAGCACCGTGAGGTGACCAAGATGCGCCAGATGGTGGAAATTATTGTCAAGGGCATTGCCGCCGACGGACGAGTTCACACTAGTTACGTTCAGACGGGTACATCTACCGGACGTCTCTCTTCCGAGAACCCAAACCTTCAAAACATTCCCATTAAGAGCGAAATTAGCAAAACCATTCGAGATTGCTTCCGCGTGGGTGAAGGCTTTGAAACTTTACTTACCGCCGACTATTCGCAAATTGAAATGCGAATCATGGCACATCTGTCAGGTGACGAGGGCCTTATCGAAGCGTTCAATGCGGGGGAGGACCTACACCGTTTTGTTGGTGCCCGAGTCTTTGGAGTCACGCCTGCCGAGGTAACACCAGCCATGCGCTCGAAGGTGAAGGCGATGAGTTATGGTCTGGTATACGGTCTGAGTGAGTACGGTCTCGCCAAGCAGCTGAAGATTAGCAATGGCGAAGCTAAGCAGCTCATGAACGATTACTTCGACCGATTCGGTGGTGTTCGTACCTATCTCGCATCTGTGGTCGACGGAGCCAAACTAAACGGGTACACCGTAACTACCTTCGGGCGTCGTCGTCCATTTGATGACCTTAAGTCTCCAATCTTCCAAATCCGTGAGAATGCCAGGCGCGCGGCGCTAAACGCACCAATACAGGGAACCGCAGCCGACATCATGAAACTTGCCATGATCCAGATTGACCAAAAGATGCATGAGGGCAACTTCAAGAGCCGAATGCTTCTTCAAGTTCACGACGAATTGGTGTTTGAGGTGGCCGAAGGGGAGTTGGATTCCCTTCGTGAGCTTGTGGTCGGTCAAATGCAGCATGTTGTGAAACTGAGCGTTCCTCTGGACGTCCATGTCGGAGTAGGAAAAACCTGGGAAACTGCCGGCCACTAGCGATTGCCCCGTTTGCAATTAGGCATTAGGCTGGTAGAAGTGCTGTTTGGCACTAATCCTTATCCATCGCTTGAACGGGAAACTGTTTAAGCCTGAGCATGTCCGTTGAGTAAAACAAAATATGACTAACACCCCAAAGGCTGTCAAGCAGGTAGCCGTTAACGACATTGGTTCTGCTGAAGACTTTCTAGCAGCTGTCGAAAAAACCCTTAAATTCTTCAACGATGGCGACCTGATCGCCGGAACCGTTGTCAAGATCGACCGCGACGAGGTTCTACTCGACGTTGGTTACAAGACCGAAGGTGTAATCCCTTCACGTGAGCTTTCAATCCGCCACGACGCAGACCCAAGCGACATTGTTGCTGTTGGTGACTCAATCGAAGCCCTTGTTCTTCAGAAGGAAGACAAAGAAGGCCGCCTAATCCTTTCCAAGAAGCGTGCACAGTACGAGCGCGCATGGGGCGATGTTGAGAAGGTTAAGAACGAAGATGGCACCGTTGAAGGTACCGTTATCGAAGTTGTTAAGGGTGGTCTAATCGTTGACATCGGTCTACGTGGATTCCTTCCTGCCTCTCTAATCGAACTTCGTCGTGTTCGCGACCTAGGTCCATACCTAGGCCAGAAGGTCGAAGCCAAGATTCTTGAGCTAGACAAGAACCGCAACAACGTAGTTCTTTCTCGCCGCGCACTTCTTGAGGAGAGCCAGGCTGCTGGACGCACCACCTTCCTAGCTGACCTTGCAAAGGGTCAGATCCGTACCGGTGTGGTTTCCTCTATCGTCAACTTCGGTGCATTCATCGATCTTGGTGGCGTAGACGGTCTAGTCCACGTTTCTGAGCTTTCATGGAAGCACATCGAACACGCTTCTGAGGTTGTTGAAATTGGCCAGGAAGTAACTGTTGAGGTTCTAGAAGTCGACCAGGACCGCGAGCGTGTATCGCTTTCGCTCAAGGCAACTCAGGAAGACCCATGGCAGGTATTCGCTCGTACCCACGCAATCGGACAGTACGCTCCAGGTAAGGTCACCAAGTTGGTTCCTTTCGGTGCATTCGTTCGCGTTGCCGATGGCATCGAGGGTCTAGTTCACATCAGCGAACTTTCGGCTAAGCACATTGAGCTAGCTGAGCAGGTTGTTTCGGTAAACCAGGACGTATTCGTCAAGGTCATCGACATTGACCTAGAGCGTCGCCGCATTTCACTATCGCTAAAGCAGGCTAACGAAGAGGTTGACCCAGAGGGCACCGAATTCAACCCAGCACTTTACGGTATGGCTGCTGACTACGATGACGCCGGGCAGTACAAGTACCCAGAAGGTTTCGACTCAACCACCAACGAGTGGAAGCCTGGCTACGAGGAAGCTCGCGCCAAGTGGGAGAAGGAATACGCAGAAGCTCACGCCCGTTGGGAAGAGCACAAGCGTCAGGTCAAGGCTGCCAACGAGCTAGCTGCAACCCTTCCAGACACCGCTCCTGCTGGCGACAGCAACGCAAGCTACTCGAGCGAAGGCAACGCCGACGCCGGTACTCTAGCTGCCGATGAGTCGCTTGCTGCACTTCGCGACAAGCTAAAGAGCGCCGAGTAACATCATCTCTATACTTTGGGCCGATCCTTATTGGGTCGGCCCAAAGTCTTTAACTAGGCTGGTCATATGTTTTTAGTTGGGCTTACAGGTGGCATTGCCGCAGGTAAAAGCACCGTGGCCGAACTTTGGACGTCGTTGGGCGCTGAGGTTATCGACGCGGATGACCTTGCCCGCCGAGTTGTTGAGCCTGGCACTTACGGTTTGAAGCAGATTATCGAAATCTTTGGTGGGCAGGTGTTGAACTCCGATGGCACTCTAAATCGAGGCGAACTTGCCAAGCTCATTTTCCATGACTTCGTTCTCCGAAAGAAGCTTGAGTCAATTACGCACCCGCTCATTCGAGACTTGGCGCAGGGACTTATCAACAATTCAGAGGCCGCCATCGTTGTTTACGTGATTCCTCTGCTAGTTGAGAGTAAATCTGATCTTCAATTTGACTATGTTGTCACTGTTGAAGCGCCTCAATTGGATCAAGTCAAACGAATGACCGAAAATCGCGGAATGTCTGAATCAGAGGCGCTCGACAGAATCAATGCCCAGGCAACACCTGCCCAACGCGCGAACGCATCGGACCGAATTCTTAACTCAAATCAGTCTCTGGCTCTTCTTCTGAAGGACGCGGCGATGCTTTTCAAAGACATCGAACAACTAGCAAGTGAAAAGGCGCAGAAGAATGTCGGTTGAGGCAAAGCGTCAGGTTTTTCCGTTTCAGGTAATTAGCGAGTA
>JBJORE010000065.1:0-5038 GCA_046049565.1 Actinomycetota bacterium | reverse complement strand
AGTCGACCAGCCTTTGCAAAACCAACTCGCAATTTGCGCTGAAGCATCGAAGTGGAACCAAACTGCGAATTGATGATCAGCTCGGCCGCCTGGAGAAGCACCTCGAGGTCGTCGCCGATGTCGGCATCGACCATGCCCTTTGCTGCAACCGGTTCGTCAACATCGGAACGGTATTCAGGATCCATCTGCTGTTTGACGTGGTTGACCACGCGCTCAAGTTCCTCTTCGCTCAGCCAGGCGCCTTGCACACGAATCGGCTTATTGGTGCCCATTGGTGAGAACAGAGCGTCACCTTGGCCGACCAACTTCTCGGCCCCAGGGCTGTCCAAGATCACGCGTGAGTCGGTAACCGATGAAACCGCGAAAGCCAAGCGACTAGGAACGTTGGCCTTGATAAGACCGGTAACCACATCGACCGAAGGACGCTGGGTTGCCAGCACCAGGTGAATACCCGCTGCACGAGCCAACTGCGTGATACGAACAATGGAATCTTCAACGTCTCGAGGAGCAACGATCATCAGGTCGGCGAGCTCGTCGACAACCACCAAAAGGTAAGGATATGGCTGAAGAACCCGCTGGGAGTTTTCTGGTACTTTGACTGTTCCCGCAACAACTGCACGGTTGAAGTCGTCGACGTGCTTGAAACCGAACGACGCGAGGTCGTCGTAGCGCATGTCCATTTCCTTGACTACCCACTGCAGTGCTTCAGCAGCCTTCTTGGCGTTGGTAATGATTGGAGTGATTAGGTGCGGAACGCCCTGGTATGCAGCAAGTTCGACTCGCTTCGGGTCGATTAGAACCATTCGCACTTCCGCAGGTTTAGCACGCATCAGGATCGAGGTAATCATCGAGTTCACAAAGGATGACTTTCCAGCGCCGGTGGCACCAGCCACCAAAAGGTGAGGCATCTTGGCAAGGTTTGCAATCACAAAGCCACCCTCAACGTCTTTACCAACACCGATGGTCATCGGGTGCTTGCTATCGGTGGCCACCTTCGAACGAAGTACGTCGCCAAGCGAAACCGTCTCGCGGTCTGTGTTTGGAATCTCAAGACCGATCAAAGACTTACCTGGGATTGGTGCAAGAATTCGAACCTCGTTGCTGGCAACCGCATAACTGAGGTTGTTCGACAAGCGGGTTACCGCCTCAACTTTCACTCCAGGCGCCAGTTCGATCTCATAACGGGTTACCGTCGGTCCGCGTGAGAAACCAACTACTCGAGCGGCAACATCGAATTCGGTGAAAACACCCGTGATTGCCTTCACCACAACATCGTTTGCTTCGGTTTTTGCCTTTGGTGGCGTACCTGCTGGCAACATGGTGAGCGGAGGTAGGTTATAAGGCCGTTTGGTTTTGGTCTTCTCTTGAACCACAACCGGAAGGTTAGGTTCTGGGAAAAGTTCACCATCTGGAGCGTCCTCGGTAACGATTTCAATTGGTTCGGTCTTCTGAGTGGTGTCAACCGAAGTGACATCGATGATCGGTTCGTCCTGGAAAATGTGTTCGATAGAAACTTCGGTAACCACAGGAGTTTCGAATGGTTCCTCGGAGTCCTTCTTTTCGCGTCGCCACCATGGAACCTTGGTGCCATCAAAGGCATCGTCGATAACTTCGGTCTTAGTTGACTCTTCCCGCGGTGTGACTGCAGCGGGCTCCCCAAACATGAACAGGCGCAACTGGTGCAGACGTTCGCCAATTCGGCTCGGAGCGGTCTTGGTGGTGATTAGGAGTGAACCGACACTAATCAAAACCAAGAGTGGAACAGCCACCCAAACCGTAAGCCCCAGAAGAGGAGTGCCGACCATCCAACCAAAGATTCCACCGGCGTTTGTAAATAGCTCGTTATAGTTCACATCGGTCGGCTTGGGGGTTCCTCCAAAGATGTGGAAAAAGCCAGAAATACTGACCACAAGCAGGAATAGACCGAGCACAATTCGCCCGTTGTCTTTGACCGTGGATGGAAAGCGCATTAGGTAGATGGCAACGATTACCATCAGCACCGGCAAGGCCAGCGATACACGACCAAACATAAGCCCCATGGTCCAACTGTGGATCAGGTGACCCAAACCGTCTTGGGCAGGCATAAACCAGGCAACCCAGGCTCCGATGATTCCACTGAGGAAAATTGCAAAAGGAAATCCGTCGCGGCGATCTTCTGGATCAATCTTGTTGATGCTGAAGGCACGTGCGGCAGCACCAACTCCGTGAGCGAGGGTTAGATATATCCTCGAAACTAATCCCCGCGAAGACTCTTTTGAAGAGGGTTTGCGAGGAGCGCTCTTGCGAGGTTTCGAAGAGCGCGAGGAACTTGGTCGTGATGCTGCCATGCCTCAAGGGTAATCGCGAGAGGGGACAAAATCGTGGAGGCTACTGCCCTCTAACCACTACTGGAATGATCATTGGACGGCGACGATGCTTCTTGTTTACCCAGGTTCCGATGGTGCGACGGATTACTTGCTGCAGCGCGTAGGTATCGCGAACACCATCGCCAGCGGCTTCGGCCAGCGCCTTGGAAACAGAAGGTTTCACGTCGTCGAAAACGTGATCATCTTCAGCGAATGCACGGGCTCGAATTTCTGGGCCAACAATCACCCGTCCCTGCTCGTCGACTACACAGAAAATCGAGATAAATCCCTCTTCGGCAAGAACTCTGCGATCGGCTAAATCTTCTTCGGTTACCTTGCCAACGGTTTTTCCATCTACAAATAGAAGCCCGCACTCGACAGCGCCAACTATTTGGGCAACACCGTCTTTTAGGTCGATAACCCAACCGTCCTCGCTAATCAGCACGTTCTCGCTGGGAATGCCGGTCTGCTCAGCCAGCTTGCCGTTTGCAATCAGGTGTCGGTACTCTCCGTGAACCGGCATTACGTTCTTAGGTTGCAAAATGTTGTAGCAGTAGAGAAGCTCCCCTGCTGCCGCGTGACCCGAAACGTGCACCTTGGCATTGCCCTTGTGAACCACGTTGGCGCCAAGTTTGGTCAGACCATCGATGACTCGGTAGACGGCATTCTCGTTACCAGGAATAAGCGAGGATGCGAGGATGACGGTGTCGCCCTCACCGATCTGCACATCGTGTTCTAGATTCGCCATGCGAGAAAGCACGGCCATAGGCTCACCCTGGGAACCGGTTGACATGTAAACAATCTGGTTTGGAGGAACATCGCCCGAGTGTTTGTAATCGATAAGCGCACCTGCAGGAACATTCAGGTAACCCATCTTGGCAGCGATTTCCATGTTACGAACCATCGAGCGACCAACGAAGGCAACCTTGCGGCCATTGGCATAGGCGGCGTCAATAACCTGTTGAACTCGGTGTACGTGCGATGAGAACGAGGCCACGACTACTTTGCCAGGCGAGCGTGAAATAACGTTCTCAATCACCGGACCGATGTCTTTTTCTAACGGGGTGAACCCAGGCACATCGGCGTTGGTGGAATCCGACATAAACAGATCGAGCCCTGCTTCACCAATACGCGCAAAGGCGCGAAGGTCGGTCAGACGACCGTCCAGAGGGATTTGGTCCATCTTGAAGTCGCCAGTGTGGAGAACGTTTCCGGCAGGCGTCTGAATGTGAACTGCCAAAGCATCAGGAATCGAGTGATTTACAGCAACGAACTCGAGATTGAAATCAGCAAGCTTTTCGTGCTGACCTTCGCGCACCACCATGCTGTACGGCGTGATCTTGTGTTCCTTGAGTTTGGCTTCTACAAATGCAAGTGTCAGCGCCGACCCAAGTAGTGGCATGTCTTCACGAAGTTTGAGCAGGTAAGGAACCCCACCGATGTGATCCTCGTGGCCGTGAGTAAGCACGATACCAACCACGTCGTCTAGGCGGTCGCGGATGTAGTCAAAGTCCGGCAGGATGACGTCGATGCCGGGCTGGTGTTCTTCAGGGAAAAGCACCCCGCAGTCGACGATAAGCAACTTGCCGTTGATTTCGAACACGGTCATGTTGCGACCAATTTCGCCAATTCCACCGAGTGGGACGATGCGAAGGGTGTTCGGTTTTAGTTTGGCCGGAGCCGGGAGGGTTAGAACCAAGGGTTCCTCTTATCTGGTTGTGCCAGCCACCTTTGGCAGCGCGCCACCGGCGGCTGCATTGCGGTCTGGACGGAAGTTTTCGAATGACAGCCCGGTGATGGCACCAACCTTGTCGATGTCGCCTTCAATGCGAATTGCTTCGTCATCTTCTGGGCCAACTAGTGGAAGACGGACACGAGGGCTGTTTATTACCCCGAGACCGTGAAGTGCGTACTTTGTAGCAACAGTGCCTGGAACGTGGTTCATCATGGCTCGAACCAGTGGCTCAAGTGAGTTGTGAACCTTTAGAGCATGCTGGAAGTCGTTTCGGTTGGTGGCGTCGACTAGGTCGCGGTATGCGGCTGGAGCCACATTTGCGGTAACACCAATCAACCCGGTTGCACCGATTGATAGGTGAGGTAAAACGTTTGAGTCGTCGCCAGAGAAGTAAAGCAAACCGGTTTCATTCATTACTCGAGACGCCTGAGCAAGATCTCCCTTGGCGTCCTTCAGAGCAATGATGTTTGGGTGCTTAGCTGCACGAAGAATTGTTTCGTACTGAATTGGAATTCCGGCACGTCCAGGAATGTCGTAGAGAATTACCGGCAGGTCTGTCGAATCTGCAATCAAACGGAAGTGAGTCAGCACGCCCGACTGGGTTGGCTTGTTGTAGTAAGGGGTGACGATCATTACGCCGTCGGCGCCAGCCTTTTCCGATAGCTTGTATAGCTGCATGGCGTGAGCGGTTTCGTTAGAGCCACCGCCGGTAATGATTTTTGCGCGCCCAGCGGCAACGGATTTGCCTACCTCTACAAGTTTGATTTTCTCGGCGTCGGTAAGCGTTGAAGTTTCACCCGTAGTGCCGGTAACTACGATTCCATCGGCACCGTTAGAAATAACGTAGTCCATCAAAGCTTCCGTGGCAGGCCAATCGACCTCACCCTCCGAGTTCATCGGAGTGACAAGTGCAACTAGAACCTGGCCAAAGAGGTCTTTGTTTTGTGCGGACATAACA
>JBJORE010000064.1:0-5418 GCA_046049565.1 Actinomycetota bacterium | reverse complement strand
GCGAGGGTAGACTTGAGGGGTGAGCAAAGCCAACCTAGACAAAAAACCTGCCGAAGTTGCTGCCATGTTCGACGAGGTTGCCCCAACCTACGACATCACCAATGATCTTCTTTCACTTGGACAGTCGCGCCTATGGCGCTCGAGGGTTGCCCGCGTTGTGGCAGCTAAGAGTGGTCAAACCATCCTCGACCTAGCCGCTGGCACAGGTTCGTCTTCGATTGCGTTCGCTGGTCCCGACATCAAAGTAATCGCCACCGACTTTTCGGAAGGCATGCTCGCCGAGGGCCGCAAGCGTCACCCAGAACTCGACTTCCGTTTTGCCGATGCCACCAAACTTCCATTCGAAAAAGAAACCGTAGACGCGGTGACTATCTCGTTCGGTCTTCGCAACGTCGTCGATGTTCCAAAGGCGCTTACCGAAATGTTCCGCGTTCTAAAGCCTGGCGGTCGCGTGGTGATCTGCGAATTCAGCAAAGTTACTCTGCCAATCTTCCGCGGTTTCTACAACTTTTACCTGACCAAAATTCTGCCGAAAGTCTCGGGCCTTTTCAGTAAAACTCCCGAGGCTTACGGCTACCTTGCCGATTCAATCGTGGCTTGGCCAGACCAGGCGGGTCTAGCCAAAAAACTTGAAGAAGCTGGTTTTCAAAATGTGAGTTTCAAGAACCTCAGCTTCGGTGTTGTTGCGATCCACCTAGGTTTCAAGGCGGATAAGTAATGAAAAACACCCTTCCAAAACAGTTCCGCAGCGTTTCCGATGCTCCGTTACTCAAGGCTCTTGAAGCTGGCCTTGAAAAGGTTGAGCAGGGTCTTATCGATGCCACCAAGCACACCGACCCGATCGCCAAAGAATCGGCCAGCCACCTGGTTAAGGCTGGCGGAAAGCGCATTCGTCCCGTCCTAGTTTTGCTTGCTGCACAACTCGGCAACCCTGATGGCGAAAACGTTATCGACTCTGCGGTTGTGGTTGAACTTACCCACCTGGCCACTTTGTACCACGACGACGTAATGGACGAAGCTCCCACCCGTCGCGGCGTTCCAACCGCTCACAAGGTTTGGGGCAACAACATCGCTATCCTCACCGGAGACCTTTTGTTTGCAAGAGCTTCTCAGGTTGCTGCCCACCTAGGCGAGGAAACCATCAAACTTCAGTCGTTCACCTTCGAGCGTCTTTGCCTCGGCCAGATGCACGAAACGGTTGGTCCACAGGAAAACGACGACCCAACTCAGCACTACATTCAAGTGATGGCCGACAAGACTGGTTCGCTAATCGCTGCCGCGGCTCAGATGGGAATCATCGCCTCTGGAGCCGACCGAGCCTATGAGCAGCCAATGGTTGAATTCGGTGAAGCGATCGGTGTTGCCTTTCAACTAATCGACGACGTCATCGACATCTCCGCCGAAGGCCCATCGGGTAAGACCCCAGGCACCGACCTCCGCGCCGGCGTTCCAACCTTGCCAGTGCTACTGCTT
This sequence comes from Actinomycetota bacterium, assembly GCA_046049565.1. GTDB lineage: Bacteria > Actinomycetota > Actinomycetes > Actinomycetales > Microbacteriaceae > Rhodoluna. The sequence goes on along the minus strand of JBJORE010000064.1, from coordinate 3,945 downwards.
CGCGAACACGCGAAAACCGAGACCTCCGCCAAAGCGCTTCTTGCCGAAATTGAGAGCGACCTCTCAACCGACGAAGCCCTAGCTGCGGTAGTAACCAAACTTCGCAACCACCCGGTTGCAGCAGAGGCCGAGGCTGAAGCAAGGCGCTGGGCTGCCAAGGCTATCGCCGCCATCGAACCACTTCCGGACGGCGCGGTGAAGCGCGCGCTGGTCACCTTCGCCAACGCCGTAGTGGATCGAACCAACTAGTGCCAGAAACCGGCAAGCTTTCAGTTCAGCGCGCCCATCGCATCAAGAATGCCTTGGTTGCAATGTTCTTCACCCAGGCTTTGGTGCTTATGGCTATTGTCATTCGCATTCCGGAGCTGATCGAAAAACTTGGCCTTTCGAAAAACCTCACCGTTTGGGGAACCATCACCGGGTTATCCGGTTTGGGTGGTCTACTGTCTCTGATCTTCGTTCACCGGCTCGTCTTGCGTTTTGGAACCACCAACGTCACTCGCGTGGCAACCTTGGCTACTTGCGCAATTCAGGGAATCGTGGTTTTGCTCGGCAACTACTGGCTCTACTTCATCGCTACATTTGTGCAGACCATCTTCATCACCATGTATAACAACTCGGCAAACGCCCAAGCCCTAATCGTGCAGAAGCGTTTGAAGAAAGTAATTCTCGGTTCTATTCACGGTTCATGGAGCCTCGGCGTCGTCGTGGTTACTCTCATGTCTGGCTGGATGGCCAGCTTCCTTACGCTTGAGTGGCACATCGGCCTAGTCTCTGCGATGGGCTTTGTGGTCAACATAATTCTTGGCACCCAGATGATGACTCGCGCCGAAGAAAAAGCCAACCAGCCAAAAGTAAAGGTTGAGAAGAAAGTTTCTTGGCTGAAGACCCCAGGTCTTGTGTGGCTACTTTCTCTAACCCTGTTTGCCGGTATTTGGCCAGAGGTGGTTATGGCCGACTGGATGTCGATCTATTCAAACAGTGTGCTTCACCTTCCGACCAGTCTTGTGGCGGTGCCGTTCACGGCATTCGCGCTCGCCATGATTATCGGCCGATTCTCCACTGGCTGGATTTCAACCAAAATGCACGTCAACCGTGCCGCAATGTTTGGTGGTTACTCCGGTGCAATCGCCATGGCGGCCGGTCTCATCGGAAGTCACTTCCTATTGCCGATCAATCAACTGCTCGCGGTTTCGGTTCAGGCATTCTTCTTCTTTATCGCCGGTCTCGGCGAATCGATCATGGTTCCAGCAACCTTCTCGGCCGCATCACACGTTCGTGGCATCGCTTCCAGCCAAGCGCTCGCTCGCATGTCGATGGGTAGCAACCTATCGTTCATAGTTGCCAAAGGAATCATGGGTTCGCTCGCCGACGGTGTTGGCCTAGCCATTGCCATGATTTTCCCGATCGTTATCTTCGTGCTTTCGGGTTATCTACAGAGCGTTGTTTCTCACAAGTCGCGCAAGCTTGAAGCCCAGAACTTGGAGAACTACCCGCCAACCGGCTCAGTGCCGATTATTGAACGTTAGATCAAAGCCAATGTGTTAGCCTCTTCTGAATAGGGGGCTATGTAAATGGGGAATTCAGGAATTATAAGGAAATCAGGCTTTTTACTTTTGTGTGTTGGAGTATTTGCGACACTGGTGGCCAGCCCAGCAAGCGGTTACACGCTGTTAGGGTGCAGATGGCAATCTAATTATTTATTTGTTGACACGTCGGCAGTTAGCGGTGAAACACAAACATTAGTCAACAATGCCGTCGCAGACTTTAGGATAAACACCCAGGTCACTCTGTATACATCAGACGCAACGACTTCTATGTTGCGCGTAAGGCTTTTGAATTCGGGAGCTAGCGGATTTGAGGGCAGGACGATATCGACTTGTTCGTCATCAGGTTTTTTTTCCACGACAATGAGCGAGTTGAATACGTACTACATGACCAGCACAGTACCGGCGGCGCAGAAGCAAGTGGTTTGGACCCACGAGTTGGGTCATGCCCTAGGAGCCGGGCACACAAACATGGGGATGGCAAACGTGATGTTCTCTAGCGCTTCAGGGGCTTACTCTGCCGGCGTTCGTAAGCTCATGACTGATGACAAAAATGCTATAAACGCAATTTATTAGGGGGAAAATTGAAAAAAATTTTATCTATTGTCTTAGTAGGGTCAGTCCTATTCCTGACCGGCTGCTCACCAGCCAATGAAAATACTCTCACTGAAGTGTCGCGAGTAAGGAGTTTCAATTCGGCTGAGGAATTAAGAGCAAGTAGCGACCTGATTGTTGTGGGGAAGGTCGTTGATCAAAAAATTGTGAATGATCTCGCGCCTGAATCGCCGATCACAGTATCGACATTTGCTGTGCAGGGTGTCACCTTGGGTACACCTACGAAGACTCTCCGTGTTCGCCAGTTCCAAGTTGTCGTCGATGGACAAGAGTCCTACTTACTTGAAATTGGAAAATCATATCTTCTGTATCTAACTTCAACCGGGCTGAAGGGTGCGATGGGGAGGGATTACTATGTCACTGGCGTTGATTCAGGCATATATGAGGAGAACGGAACAACTGCAGCGGGCAGAAAGTATGTAAGAAAATCACACCTACCAGGGGATAAGCTGCCGGAGACTGTCTCAGAAAGCGAATTGGCAAAGTAACTAAATTTGCTTAGCGGAAGTTTGTGAACTGGATGTCGATGTCCAGATCGCTCGAACGCAGCAAAGCCATAACCGCCTGCAGGTCGTCGCGGCTCTTTGACTGAACGCGAAGTTCGTCGCCCTGAATCTGCGACTTCACACCCTTCGGGCCTTCTTCGCGGATGATCTTCGAAATCTTCTTAGCCTGTTCCTGGTCGATACCGTTCTTCAGCTCGCCTTCAATCCGGTATTCCTTACCCGATGGGAATGGGTCGCCGTCCACGAAGCTCTTCAGTGAGATACCGCGTTTTACCAACTTCGACTGGAAAACATCTAGGACGGCCTTTACGCGCTCTTCCGAAGAAGCCTTCATCAGGATCTTCTCGCCACTCCAGGCGATGGAAGCACCAACTCCCTTGAAGTCGTAACGCTGCTCAACCTCTTTGATTGCCTGGTTGAGGGCGTTGTCGGCCTCCATTTTGTCTACTTTGGATACGATGTCGAATGAGGAATCTGCCATGAGTGTGATTTTAGCCGACCAACATAAGTTATTCTTGAAAGGTTATTTGCGAATGCAAGCTAACGAGGCTAGTTACCCAAGCGGCCAAAGGGATCTGACTGTAAATCAGCCGGCTCAGCCTTCGGGGGTTCGAATCCCTCACTAGCCACGAAAGCCTCAGCCCTCCACGGCTGGGGTTTTCTTTTACCCACCGAAAGGAATGCTCGTGAAGAAAGTCGCCATTTTTCTGACAGGCCAAACCATCACCACGTTTGGTTCTTTCTTGGTGCAATACGCCATCATGTGGCACCTCACGCTTTCCACCAAGTCGGGGCTGGTTCTCGCCCTGGCCGCGATGATGATTATCGTTTCCGATTCCACAATTGCGTTGGCAACCCTTGGGCTTGCTTTGCTGATGCTTTCCGGCGTGGACGATCTTTGGCTGATTTTCCTCGTGATGGCGGTTCGTTCGGTGGGAGCTGGAGTTCAAATGCCTGCTGTCTCGGCCCTCCTGCCACAAATCGTTCCCGAAGATCAGCTAATGCGAGTCAATGGAATCAACAGCACCATTCAGTCGGCGCTAGGTCTTTTGGCTCCGGTTGCTGCCGCAGCTGTTTACGCAACTATGTCTTTGGAAGCCATCCTGTTTATCGACGTAGTCACGGCAGTCATTGGTCTTTCGCTTCTGACCTTGGTTGCCGTTCCAACTTTGGAGCGAGCCGCAAGTGCGGATAAACCTTCCTACTTTGCCGACCTAAAAGAAGGAATCACCTACGTGTTCACCCACGACTTGGTTCGTTGGGTCATGGCGATTTTT
>JBJORE010000063.1:0-5567 GCA_046049565.1 Actinomycetota bacterium | reverse complement strand
GACGCCCGCCTGGCATATGCCAAGCGTGCCGAAAGCCTAGGTCAGGACAACATGCGCGAACTCGAACGTCGTGTAGTCCTTTCGGTAATCGACCGTAAGTGGCGTGAGCACCTTTACGAGATGGATTACCTCAAGGAAGGTATTGGCCTTCGCGCCATGGCGCAACGCGACCCACTGGTTGAATACCAGCGTGAGGGTTACGTAATGTTCCAGCAGATGACTGGCGCGATTCGTGAAGAGTCAATCATGTACCTCTTCAATCTAGAAGTTCAGGTAGAGAGCGCCCCGGTTGAGCAGGAGCTAACCTACAGCGCACCAAGCGAAGAGGGCACCCCTGAGGTTACCCACGAGCAAGTTGAAAACAAGAAGAACGACGACGGTGGTCACGCCCCTGGAAGTAGCTTCTTCAAGCGCTAAAGAACTGTGATGGCGGTCGCCAACCAGCGACCAACTCGATGCTCCAAACGAATCGTCATCGCTCGTAGGCGTCCACGAAATCGCAGTAACACTATCGATTCGATGTGTCCTGGGCGATTGGATTCCTGGTGGATGTCGGTCACTTCGATCTTTGGGTAATCTGCTGGTTGCAGCCCCATAGCGCGTCGGCGGTGGGCATGATCAATTGCTCGTTTTCTAAGCATTTGATAAACATCTTCGTTGATGAGGCCACCGAGCTGGGTGACGCTTCGAGCCCCTTCAATCACTTCGATTATTGCCGGGGCCATGAACTCTAGCTCACGGCTGGCATCCGGTTTTTCGATCACCGTTTCTTTCTCCCCGATGGTTTCTACTTTCATCCCCAGATTTCCTTTCGTTTGGACAAACGCTAAGACTGTTGAGACTTTGGGTCTACGACCCCACACCTTGCTTGTGGATAACTTTTTTGTAAGTTTTTGGAATTTTCCATAATCGGTTTATGAACATAGATCAGCTTTTTGAAGACCTTGAGAATCAGTTCGAGGTGGCTCTCGAGCAGGGTGATTCGACTGCACAGCGGGGAGTGGAAAGGCTCACCACAACCATTTCCGGTGCACGTCTTTCGCTAGATCGCCCAACCTTTGGATCCACCTACATCTGCGGCTTGATTAGTGGTCGAGCAATTTGGCGTTTCCAACCCCATAGAACCTTGAGTGTTGCCAGGATCACGTTTAGTGATTCGCCGAACCCAAATCCTGAAAGCCCCGAGGCCAGCGAGCTTTTGTCCGAATCCCTCACCCAAAGGTTTGTTCGGTATTCGTTGGCCGGAGATGGTCAACAGGTTCGAAAGGCACGTGTCATTGGAATTCTGCAGGGCCTGATTCTCTTTGAATCTACGGCTGAGGTTGTAGCAGTTGCCATTGAGCGTTTGGCCTGGCTCGAAGTGCATGCGGCCGACAACTAATGGAAATCAAATTACAAAAAAGAGTCACAAAGTATTGGCTGCCATCCATTTCCGTCTTTGCTCTACTTGGTGCAATCGCATTGGTTTCGATAAATCTTTCCAACGTGCCGGAAGTGAGAACGGTGCTGGTTGCCGCTGATAACCTGCCGGAGGGAAAGGCTTTAGAACCCGGCGACCTTGTTGAGATAAAACTATCTTTGGGTAGTCATGCCGCACCATACTTGAAACGGTTTGAAACAGGCCTCGTGCTGTTGAAATCAGTTGCAAAAGGCGAGTTGCTATCGCGCTTGAATCTCACAAAAGCTAGTGATTTGCGCATCCCCGTTCGCCTAAACGGCTTAAGGCCAATTTCTAAAGTGATCGAAATTGGAGATCGAGTAGACATTTGGGCAACTCAGCAGGGTTCGCTTAGTCAGTCGATCCCTGAACCAGTGGCGTTCGATGCAATAGTCACCTTGATTGAGGCTGACAGCTCGATGGCCCAAAATTCTACGAACCTTGAAATAAGGATTAGCGAGGATTATTTAGAAACACTTCTTACCGCGACTGATTCGAACTATCAACTTTCCGTGATTTTGAATGAGACGCTGGCCGATATTGAATGACCTTAACCGAGCCGAAACTCCTTACCCGCAAAGAAATCAAAACCCAAGTCATCACAGAGCCACAACTGATAACGGTTTGGGGGCCAGCCGGAGCTACCGGCAAGAGCACAATCGCACTAAACCTCTCTTACGAACTGACTCTCCTCGGTCAGAGGGTTATCTTGCTTGACCTCGACACCAGCGCTCCGGCACTAAATCTGCTTCTACCAATTACCGAAACCTCCGCTGGACTTGCCGGAGCAGCAAGGTTGATTAGGCAGGGAAGATTCGGCCCAGAGGAGCTAGATCGACTGAGCATTTGCATCAAACACGGAAGAAACAGGTTGCGGTTTCTTCCTGGATTACCGAGCGCTAGTCGTTGGGCGGAGATCACGCCAGACACGATTGAGCAACTTATCGCGGTTTGCAAACACAACTTCGACATAATCGTGACCGATGTGTCCTCGTCAATTGAAGATGCACTAACCGCTCCAGACAGCCCTACACCCCGCAATTCGGCTGGTCGAACTGCGATCAAACTCTCGACCCGCGCAATCGTTTGCCTCGCAGATTCAAAGTTGTCGGTGGCTAGATACCTGAATGTTTTCTCAGTTTTGAACGAACTTCAAAAGGAAAGAGTTTTAGTTTTGAACCGAGGTCAGAACATTAGCCATCTGGCCAATGCCATCAGAAGTCTCACCAAAGAGCGCATCGATTTCCAAATACCAAACGATGAACCGGCCTTGCAATTGGCAGAGAGCCAACTCCTTCCACTGGCGCTGGCAAGAAGGAAGTCTCCGGCAAGGAACGCCATTGCCGCTCTCGCGCATAAACTTTTAGCATGGGCGCCCTAACTCAACTAATCTCTAAGCGCGGCAAACTGCCGAACGCCGACGTTGAGTGGCTCAACCTGCTGATTGGCGATTGGCAAATGGTTGCCGACTTGGTGAACTGTGACCTCGTGCTCTGGGTTCAAAGTAAAGAAGAAAACAACTTCATGGCCGTTGCCCATGCGCGTCCATCGAGCGCGGGAACAATCTTTTATCGCGACATAGTGGGGGAGAGTCCCGCCAAGCTTTGGGCTCGCCAGGTTTCAAAAGCGTTCACCTCTGGAAATCATCAAGACCTTGCTGTACCAGACATCTATGACGGAATTTCGATGCGCGTTCGTGCCGTGCCGGTTCGTCGACGCTTGAAGGCAAACGTCAACGAATTCTCAGGCCCAATAGCGGTTGTAACGGTTCACACCAACCTGAGTGAGGTTCGTGAACCAACCAAGCAGCGAATCAACTTCCGCAAGGTTGGCAATGAACTTCTAGACATGATCGAAGAGGGAGCCTACCCAGACTTCCAGAATGCCACCGGCTCAACTCGAGGGGCACCTCGAGCCAACGATGGCCTACTGATTCTCGATCAGGAAGACATGGTTACCTTTGCCAGCCCGAATGCTCTGAGCGCTTTCAACCGTTTTGGAGTATCGGGTGAGCTTGTTGGGCAAAACCTTCAGGTTGCCATGGAAACCTCACTGGGCAAGAACCTTCGCTCCGATGAAAACCTCGCCGTTGTAGTGAACGGCCGCGCACCATGGCGTGCAGATGCGTATAGCCCGACTATGGCCATGAGTTTGAGAGCAGTTCCGCTAAAACGTAACAACCAACGCACCGGTGCCATCCTGCTGTGCCGAGACGTCTCAGAGTTGAGACGCCAGGAACGTGAGTTGATTACCAAGGACGCCACGATTCGTGAGATTCACCACCGTGTGAAAAACAACCTCCAAACCGTTGCCAGTCTCTTGAGAATCCAAGCCAGACGCACAGACTCTGACGAAGCTAAGGAAGCCCTCGAACAAGCGATGCGTCGCGTGGCTGCCATCGCACTGGTTCACGACACCCTGTCTGAGGGGTTGAGTCAAGAAGTTAACTTCGACGAAGTTTTCGATCGGGTCCTCAAGCTAACTTCGGAAGTTGCCGCCACGGTTGGCACCACGGTCAACACCATCATCGACGGCAAATTTGGACAACTTCCAAGCGAAAAGGCAACCAGCCTTGCGGTTGCAATCACCGAGTTGGTGACCAACGCTGTTGAACACGGCCTTGCCGAACGCTCTGGTGTTGTTCACGTCAATGCCGAACGTAAGGGTAAGAAACTTACGGTAACCATCTCAGACAATGGCAAAGGCCTCCCAGAAGGAAAGCTTCAGGAAGGCCTTGGCACGAGCATTGTGAAAACCCTTATTGAGGGTGAATTGCGAGGAACCATCAGTTGGTTCTCTCCAAAAGATGGTGGAACGAAAGTGGTAGTAGAACTTCCGCTTAGCTAGCGCGACGAGCGCGAGCGTACTTGCGCTTCAGCGACTTACGCTCATCTTCGGATAGACCGCCCCAAACACCAGTGTCCTGGTTTTCTTTGATTGCGTACTCTAGGCAGCTGGTTGAAACAGCGCACTCACGGCAGATTGCTTTTGCCTGGTCGATTTGGTCAACCGCAGGGCCGGTGTTGCCAACCGGAAAGAATAGCTCTGGGTCTTCGGTTAGACATTTCGCTTCATCTTGCCAGTGCATATCCATGCGGTTATTCCTTTATCTAGAAACTAAAAACTAAACAAAAAGCCAAACAAACTAAGGCTTTTAGTGGGTAGAAACTGAACGTTGTTTTACTCTTGATTAGAGATTTGAAACCTTTGTTTCCTCTACAAATGGTTTCACAGAAGCAACCACTAATCAACCCCCAATATTCTCGAGAGTGACCTCAATGAACCTAAATCGACCAATTCAGTTCAATGTCGCACTCCTGATTGCCGCCATCGAAACCCTGCTTGCTGCAGCTCTCACAGCCTTCTTTTTATGGGGGTTATTATCTGGTCAATCAAAGGTCATTACCGCGGTGGCGTTGCTCACAGCGCTCTTTGCAGGCACCGCAGCATTCTTAGCCGCAGCCACTTTTGCCCTCTATAACCTAAAGCGTTGGGGAAGATCCGCGATTATCTTTTGGCAGCTTATTCAGATCAGCCTGGGCTACGGAACGATGGACGGGAAAGACGCCAACTATCTACTTGCGATCGCAATCTTCGGTGTCTCTGGTGTGGCATTCATCATGCTGCTCACTAAGCCGGTAAACGAACTTTTCAAAGAGGACTAACGCCAGCTCGCTTTTACAAGCTCATTCCGAAATATTCTTGGCACAGTGCATTCGTACTACCCAGATCAGTTCGCTGGGTTCGGGCACGAAGCAGGTCTCGAACAAAGTTAGAGTATTCAGCGTGCCCTATCGTTTTATTGGCCCATTCACTAAAAAGTGAGCCGATCATGTAGTTCGTCCAGAGGTCTGCGCCACGACGAAACAGCAGTCTCGAATCCTCGACATCTCTTCCGCCGATTATCGATAGTACGGTAAATGAACCCCACTTGTACCCATTGAACGTGTCCCACTGAGTCGCATGTCCTGCAAGTGACTTGTTTATGGTTTGAGCCGAATTCGGCTGACTCGCGATGCCGAGAGCGAGTCCGTAAAAGTTTGCCATGCCCTCCACCATCCACGGCATGCTTTGGCTGTTGTTATACGAATCCCAACCGAATTGCACGAGGTGGGTGTATTCGTGCGGC
>JBJORE010000062.1:0-5349 GCA_046049565.1 Actinomycetota bacterium | reverse complement strand
AGAATACTTATTCAGGCGATGAACGCCCAAGCAATTAGTGCAATTGATTCGCAAAATTATTTCGATTTTCAGTTCGCTAGACCACAAGCATTTTTGAACTCAGCAGGTAAACGCGAGTTCAAGTGGCCTACCGCAAGTGTTTATCGACCAGAATTGCCAGATCTTTTCGATTTGAGAATTCTGCTAGGTGTTGAACCATCGAGGAACTGGATCGACTTCAGCAAGGAGATCGCTGATGTTGTCGATGGTGAAGAAGTTGATTCCGTAGTTTTCTTAGGCGCTATGCTCTCTGACGCCCCACACACGAGACCCATCGCTATTACCTCAACAACTACTAATGCAACTGTTGCCGAGCAAACGTCTGCTGAGATGTCAATGTATGAGGGTCCAGTTGGAATCCTGAGTATTCTCGCTGCCGAATTCGAGGCAAGAGGTTTACCAACAATGTTCCTCTGGGCTGCTGTTCCCCATTATGTTCACAACGGGCCGGTACCAAAGGCAACCCTAGCGATGATCACAGAACTTGAAACCTACCTAAATCTTGAGTTCGACCACGGTGATCTTGCCAATGAAGTATTCAAATGGGAACGCGCGGTGGATGAGATGACGGAAGGCGATGACGATCTCGCAGAATACGTGGCCGCGCTAGAAAAGAGTCGAGATGAAATCGATGGCGCTACGGGTGAGACCATAGCCCGTGAGGTTGAAAAATTCTTGCGCGATGCGGATGAGGATCGTTAGGGGTTAATCAAACCCGCACTCAGCAGCACCAAAATTACCGTTCCAACGAAAATTCGCCAGATCACAAATGGCGCGAACGATCCCTTGTTCAGATAGCTCAGCAAAAATCTAATGACAAATAGGCCAACTACGAAGGACACCAGCGTAGCAACTCCCGTTGAAACCAGGTCACTCGACTCTAGGTACTTTACAGAACCAACAAACTCATAGAAACCGCTAGCTACAACCGCTGGTATGGCCAATAGGAAACTATAACGAGCTGCCGCTTCTCTGGTGTAACCAAGGAATAAACCCACGGTGATTGTTCCACCACTTCTAGATACCCCTGGCACCACGGCAAGCATTTGACCGAGACCAAATAGGATTCCATGCCTAGGTGATAATTCAGTAATCAGTTTCTGCTTTGAGCCTACCTTGTCGGCAATTCCAAGAATCAAGCCAAAAAAGATCAAAGTGACACCTACGATCCAAAGATTACGAAGCGTTGTTTCAATTGCATCTTTGAATAAAAGCCCAGCGATTACGACGGGCAGAGAACCGATAATGACCAACCAACCCATTTGAGCATCGGTTGATGGATTTCTACTGAATCCACTGGTAAACCAGGCGCGCACGATACGAACGATGTCTTTCCAGAAGAAAAGTAATACTGCGGCTTCGGTTCCAAGCTGAATGGTTGCAATAAATGCTGTGAGTGCGGCCTTGTCGTAATTGAGGTCCAGAAGACTCTCGGTTAATTGGACGTGAGCCGAGGACGAAATTGGAAGAAACTCGGTTAGGCCTTGCACGACGCCCAGCAAAATGGCGACGAATAAATCCACTATTCGTCCTCTGCCAGTTCGAACGGGAGTAGTTCTTCGAAAGAGTCCTGCATCGATTCCTCATAATCGAGGAAAGCGGTCTCAAGTAACTCGTAGGCTCTCTCTACCGAAGTGTCACCTTCGCCGCGACGCTGCGAAACTGCGGCATGATGATTTTCCAATGCTGCAATGAAGTGTTGCAGCGCAACTCTCGAGTCTTTAGCCATAAGCCAAACCTATCCCCCTGAAACAAAAAAGAGAAGCACCTCCGCAAGCATGATAAAGTTGAGCGTTAGGTCCGGGTGGCGGAATGGCAGACGCGCTAGCTTGAGGTGCTAGTCCTCATTAGAGGGTAGGGGTTCAAGTCCCCTTTCGGACACAAACAGATGGCTCATCGGATTCGGTGAGCCATCAAACATTTCAGGAGGTCAAATTGCCGACAATTGTTGGGCTACTTCGACACGGTCAAACCGACTGGAATATTGACATGCGTCTTCAAGGGGTTAGTGATATTCCCCTGAACGAAACCGGCCACAAGCAAGCCAAAGTTGTTGCTGATATTCTGGCTGCGCAAGAATGGCATCGCGTCATTACTTCACCCTTATCCAGAGCAAAAGTAACCGCGGAGTATGTCTCGAAGAAACTGGGACTTGAAGAGGCAAAAGTCCACGAACTTCTCCTCGAACGCTCGTTTGGTGTAGCTGAAGGACTTAGTTACGAGGATTGGAAAGATCGATTGCAAGCGGGTCAGCACGCAGAAGGCGCCGAGTCGATCGAAGACCTAGAAGAACGAGCTTGGAGGCTGCTAGAAGAGTTGTCGCTTATTTACTCTGAGCAACGGGTGATCGCAGTTAGCCATGGCGCACTTATTCGCAAGATTATTGGTTTGGTAAGCCTCGGAGAATTACCGCGAGAGGGTGAGCGCTTCGGGAACGCCTCATTGACCACGATTGTGCATGACGGCTCGGAGTGGAAGATCCTGGACTACAACCCAGCCACCCTTAGCGCTTAGACAGAAAAGTACTTAGCTTCTGGGTGGTGAAGCACCATTGCGTCGGTGGATTGCTCAGGGTGCAGTTGAAGTTCTTCGCTTAGCAATACGCCAATTTGTTCAGGCTTAAGTAACTCAACGAGCTTGACTCGGTCTTCAAGTTCTGGGCACGCTGGATATCCAAAGGAGTAACGAGCTCCTCTGTATTCAAGTTTGAACAAACCTTCAACTTCGTCGGGGTCTTCGGCCCTAAATCCAAGCTCATCTCTAACTCGGTGGTGCCAGTATTCGGCAAGCGCCTCAGTAAGTTGTACGGAAAGGCCATGCAATTCCAAGTAATCCCGGAAGTTGTTTTCGGCGTAAAGCTCTGCCGTTGCTTGCGAGACTCTATCACCCATGGTGACCAGTTGGAAAGGTACCACATCGATCTTGCCTGACTCCTTGCTGGCCACGAAGTCGCTTAGGCACAGGTGTCGGTCGCGACTTTGGCGTGGGAATGTAAACCTAAGCCGTTCGGTAAATGGCTCACCGCCGGAGCCTCCATCGGTCGAATTGATGTCTGGGTGATGCAGAATCACAAGATCATTTCCGTCAGAGTATGCAGGGAAATAACCGTAGACCACTGCGGCTTCCATCAGTCCCTCGGTCTGAATCTTTTCTAGCCAAGCTCGAAGGCGAGGACGACCTTCAGTTTCCACGAGTTGTTCATACGAAAGTCCGTCATCACCCCTTCCTGGTTTCAAACCCCACTGACCCATGAACGTAGCTCGTTCGTCCAAGAACTGAGAGTAATCCTTGAGTGGCACTCCCTTGATTACGCGATTACCCCAAAATGGTGGACTTGGGATGCGATTCTCGGTTGAAACATCCGAGCGGGCTGGCAAATCTTCCGGCAGAGTGCGCTCAAGAGCTGCCCCGCTACTAACAATTCTTTTACGAAGGGCAGGTAGTTCTGCGCCGGGCACACCTCGCTTAACCTGCATCATCGTGTCCATAAGACGCAAGCCTTCGAATGCGTCTCTGGCGTATCTAACTTCGCCATCGAAAATTTCCGCCAGATCTTCTTCGACGAATGACCTAGTAAGAGCGGCACCTCCAAGGATTACGGGCCATCTTTTCGCCAATCCACGTGCGTTCATTTCCTCGAGGTTTTCGCGCATGATCAAAGTTGATTTCACCAATAAACCGCTGAGCCCGATCACATCTACATTGTGTTCCTCGGCAGCGGCCAGAATGTCGTTTATTGGCTGTTTGATGCCTAGGTTGACCGTGTCGTAACCGTTGTTGCTAAGAATGATTTCAACCAGGTTTTTGCCGATGTCGTGGACATCGCCCCGGACTGTGGCCAAAAGGATTTTGCCCTTGCCAGATTCGTCGGTCTTTTCAATCAAAGGTTCCAGGTGAGCAACAGCCGTTTTCATAACCTCGGCCGATTGCAGGACGAATGGTAGTTGCATCTCTCCCCTGCCGAAAAGTTCACCAACAACTTGCATCCCAGCCAGAAGGTGAGTATTTATGATTTCAAGAGCCTTTTGCCCTTCGGCAATAGCTTCGTCTAGATCAGCTTCAAGACCCTTACGTTCACCGTCAATGATTCGCTGTCGCAACCGCTCGTTGAGGGGCATCGCTGCTAATTCATCGGCGCGGGAAGCTTTCGCAGCGGTGGCATCAACCCCAGAGAAGACGTCAAGAAAATGGGTAAGGGGGTCAAACGCTACGTTTCCGTCTTGGTCATAGGTTCGCTTGTCGTAGATGAGAGCCATCGCCGCTTCAAGTTGTTCTGATGGAATCTGGTTCAACGGAACAATCTTTGCAGAATGCACGATGGCTGCGGTCAGTCCAACCTTCCTGCATTCACTTAGGAAGACCGAGTTCAATACCTGTCTTGCCGCAGGATTCAAACCAAATGAAATGTTGGAAATACCGAGAGTTGACTGTACGCCGGGGAATTCGAGATGGAGTGACCGAATAGCTTCAATTGTTTCGATACCGTCGCGTCGAGTTTCATCCTGGCCGGTAGCGATTGGAAAAGTTAGGGTGTCCACCATGATGTCGCTGATTGGTAAACCCCAATTGTTGGTTAGATCCCTAATTAGGCGTCTGGCAATTTTGAGCTTGGTCTCGGCGGTCCTTGCCTGACCCTCTTCATCGATCGTGAGGGCAACAACGGCTGCGCCGTGTTCCTTGACGAGCGGCATGATGCGTTGATAACGGGAGTTGGGACCATCGCCGTCTTCGAAATTCACAGAGTTGATGAGAGCTCGGCCACCGTAGGCCTCCAAACCGGCTGCCAGCACGGCGGGTTCGGTTGAATCGAGTACTAGCGGAAGCGTCGAAGCGGTAGCCAAGCGGCTAACCAATTCCTGCATATCTTTGGCGCCATCTCTACCGACATAGTCAACACAAACATCAAGCGCGTGTGCTCCGTCACGGGTTTGAGATTTTGCGATTTCGATGCACTCTTCCCAATTACCTGTAAGCATCGCCTCACGAAATGCTTTTGAACCGTTGGCGTTAGTGCGCTCGCCGATGGAGAAGTAAGAAACGGTTTGGTCGTAAGGCTGCAGTTGATAAAGGCTAGCCAATCCAGGTTCTGGCTCGAACTTTGGGCGCTTTGGAGTCTGGTTACGAACTATTTCTGCTATGGCCTTGATGTGTTCGGGAGTTGTTCCGCAACATCCGCCAATCAGTCCGGCTCCGAACTCTCTCACGAAGGCCGCCTGCGCTAAAGCAAGTTCATTTGGCTTTAGAGGGTAGTAAGCGCCATTTCCGGAAAGAATTGGTAGTCCCGCATTAGGCATCACGGAAACAGGTAAC
>JBJORE010000061.1:0-5915 GCA_046049565.1 Actinomycetota bacterium | reverse complement strand
TCGATGAACCAAACCGGGTGGCCGTGCCAAACCTTTGCTTCAGCCTGGGGCACCTGCTTTTTGAAAAGTTTGGCAAGTTGTTCTGCAAGGCCTTTGAACTCTGGGACTAACTGTTCGTTGTAGTCGACAACGCTCATTTATAGTGCTCGCTCTAGTGCAGCAAGGATTCCGTCGACGTCTTCCTGAGTGGTGTCCCACGAGCACATCCAGCGAACCTGACCGGTTGCCTGGTTCCAAACGTAGAAACGGTACTCGGCCATGATCTGGTTTGCTACCTTTTCTGGTAGTTCTGGGAACACGGCGTTTGCCTCGGCCTTGTTGCGAACAACAACTTCAGGGTGCTTAGCGGCGATGGCGAGCACACCTTCGTAGAGCTTGGACGCCATTGCATTGGCGTTCTTGGCATTTTCGATTGCTACGGCAGCGCCGTTTTCGAATAGGGCGATGAGCTGAGCAGAGAAGAAGCGCATCTTCGAAGCCAACTGCATAGAGGTCTTGCGAAGGAACGGCATGCTTTCCGCGAGCGCCTTACCCTGCTCGGTTGAAGCGTTGGTAACGATGACGGCTTCGGCGGCTAGGGCGCCAATCTTGGTTCCGCCGAGTGACACGAGGTCAACGCCCAGGTCGGTGGTGAACTGCTTGAAGGTCATACCTAGTGCTGCGGCAGCGTTTGAAAGTCTTGCGCCGTCTAAGTGAAGAAGTAGGCCGTGTTTGTGAGCGAGGTCTGCGAGCGCCTTGATTTCGGCTGGCTGGTATAGGGTGCCCATCTCGGTGGTTTGAGTGATGCTAATCACGCCAGGCTGCGCACGGTGAACCGAACCAATGTCGAAGATCTGGCTTTCGGCTAGTTCTGGAGTTAGCTTGCCATCGGGTGTTGGCACATTCCAAAGCTTGAGGCCAGCCATCTTTTCAGGGGCGCCACCTTCGTCCATGTTGATGTGAGCGCTCTCGGCACAGATGACCGCTTCCCAACGCTTGGTGGCTGCTTGGAGTGCAACAACGTTGGCTCCGGTGCCATTGAATACTGGGAAACCAACCGCGTTTGGGCCGAAAAGCTCTTTGACAAGTTCGTCGAATCGTGCGGTGACCGAATCTTCACCATACGCAATCTCGTGACCTTCGTTTTCGGCAGCAATCGCTTTGAGAACTGAAGGGTGGACTCCTGCGTAGTTATCGCTGGCGAAACCTCTTGGGTTCTTGGTCATTGTTAGTTTCCATCCTCTGGGATTGATGCCTGGCGTCCTTCGAAAGGGGTCGACAGGATGACACTGGTTCTAGTTGAAACATTGGCAACACTGCGAATTCTGCCGAGCAGTGATTCCAACTCGGACGGCTCGGAGACGGCCACTTTCACGATGTATGACTCAACCCCGGCAACCGACCAGCAACTTTCAATCTCTTCGATTGGTGCAATTCGTTCGGCGATGTCGTCTGGTCTGGCTGGGTCAATTGGCGTTAGGGAAACCAATGCGTGAAGAGTTAAGCCGGCTTCACGTTGGTTCACGGTGGCACGGTATCCGGTGATAACTCCCTTGGCTTCCAACTTCTTGATGCGCTGGTGAAGGGTAGAACTTGGAACATCTAAGGTTTCGGCAAGTTCACCAATAGACGCGCTGGAATCTTTGGCCAGCAGGCTCACTATTTTGCGATCTAGGGAATCCATGTCTCAAGTATTCCAGCCGTTTAGGCGGTGATGCCCTTGGTTGAGGCAATCACGTCGGAGAGCTTGCGATTCAAGGTGTCGTAGAAGACGTTGAGCGGGAATTCATCGTCCATAATCAGGTTCACCAATTCCTTTAGTTCGCCATCGGTTGGTAGGTGTTCAACACCCTTAGCCCAGGTTGAGGCTGGGTGAGGTTGAACCAAACCGGTGACGAATTCGTAGGCGGCAATCCACTGCGCTAAACGGGAGCGGTTGATGCCGTCGTGATACAGCGCTTCCACCTGCTCGCAAAGTTCAACCACAGCTTCGGTGACTTTGTCCCAGTCGAAGGCTAGACGATTATCGGTCCACTGCAGTGCACCGGTCTTGTGAAGGTGAGCGAAGATGATCTGACCACCTAGGCCGTCGTAGTTTCGCACTCGGTTTCCGGTGATTGGGAAACGGAACAGGCGGTCAAACAGAATTGCGTAACGCATGTATTTGGCTAGACGGTCGCCCTCGGCATCGAGCACTAGAGTCTCACGGAAAGTGGATAGGTCACAGCGAAGCTCTTCGAGTGCATACATCCAGAACGGCATGCGCTGCTTAATCATGAACGGGTCGAACGGAAGATCTCCGCGCGAATGGGTGCGGTCGTGGATGAGATCCCACAGCACGAATGTTTCCTGAGCGAGTAGCTGGTCGTTTACCAAGCGCTCGGCATCGGCTGGAAGCGGTAGGTAGAGCAGTTCCTTGGCCGCATTGGTTACTCTGCGGAAGCGAGCTGCTTCGCGATCGCAGAAGATCCCGCCCCAGTAATAGGTGGCAACTTCGCGGGTAGCAACGGTTTCCGGGAAGAACACCGCAGAGTTGGTGTCATAGGCTTCGGTAAATGCTAAGAACTCGATTGGAATGAACGCAGGGTTGTTGTATTTCTGCTCCTTGGCGGCCAACCAGTCTGGCCAGAAGGTGTTGATTACCAAGGCTTCTAGGTTGCGGTTCGGGTTGCCGTTCTGGGTATACATCGAGAACACGGCCAGAGTTTCCACGCCATCATTGCGGTTCAGGTCTGGGCGGAACAGTTGCAACGAGTCGTAGTAGTCGGGCACTTGGTATCCGCCAGAACGCCAGTTTTCGATGTCGACCTTCACTGCAGCCAAATAGTCGGCTTGGTGGGTGAACTTCGGCGCCAAGCCGTCGATGCTGGAAAGCACATCTTCGACGAGCTTTGAAACTTTCGTTTCGTCGTTCGCGGTTAGGTCGATCGACCCATCCTTCGATTGCATAGGACGCAGTGCTTCGACCGCGTTGCGAAGTGTCGACCAGTGTGGGTCGGTTGCCGTCCAGTTTGCAGTTTTAGATCCTGACGAGTTAGCAACAGTTCTAGCGTTAGCCAACCAGCCAGCAATGTTTACTAGGAATTGGCGGTTGTCGAAATCATTGATTGAGTCGTCGCCGAACACGTCTGAGTCAGCAAGCACAACTACTCGGCCGGTGTCTTTCTTCACTGCTACGGCGAGACTTGCGTTGGCAGGGCTTGCGCTCTCCCCCGACTTGAGAATTACTTCCGAGTCGGCTCCAGGAGCAACCTCAAGAATGCCGGCGCGGTATAGGCACACGGTTTCGAGTCGGTAAGAGAAGTCGGATTCAACATGACGTTCGAACTCTGGCAAAATCCAGGTGGCAACATCTTTGAAGCAGTGCTCTGGGTCTTGAACGGTTGCATTTGCGATGGTCACACCGAACTTGGCCGCCAGCTCGCCAAAGTTATTTCCATATTTTGGTTGTTCGGTTTCGGCGAATAGAAGCAGACCGCCGCCGTTGGCCACAAACTGCTCAACGGCCGAAATTTCGGAAGGGTCAAGAACTGGGTTTCCAACGCCAATGGTCTTTTCCCAGTCCGCAGTAGAGGCGTGAGGAATCACCAAAACATCGACCTCGGCAAGAACCTTCGAGTCGATTAACCCGGAATCATGAGCAATGACACTGAAGCCGAGGCCTTCTAGGGTTTCAGTGAACTGCTGATAGCTGGCATCGGCAGGATTGGCTGGGTTCATGCGCGAGGCGGTGGCGGGATCTATGGCCCAAGCCTGGTTGTGAGACTGGTCAACAAGAATTTTTGTCATCTTCGACTCCATTTGCGGAAATTATTCACACTTCGCAATAATTCTATCGAATTTATCCGCAATTTGACCAATCGAACGGATTAAGGCTTCTTCCTGCCAATTAGCTTGAGCCAAAAGTCTTTGATTCTGGAAACGATCATTTCCAAACCCTGCATGCCCTGTTTGTGTAGCTCCCGAGCCCACTGGATTTCCAGTGCAAGAATCGAAAGCCCCAGGAAGATAAACAGAAGGCCAGGACCTGGTGTAACCATCATGATCAGGCCGAGAATCAGAAGAACAAAACCGATCACCAAAGTGAGCACCCAGCGAATTGGGTGAGGTAAAACCGAAAGCCATTCCTTGATTTTGTCCATGAATTAATTAGACCAGAACACAAGCCTTCAAGGTAGTTACTCTAGAAAGATGACGTCGTCGGGCTTGCCTATCAAGGTAGTTTTCCTCACCTTCTA
This sequence comes from Actinomycetota bacterium, assembly GCA_046049565.1. Taxonomy (GTDB): domain Bacteria; phylum Actinomycetota; class Actinomycetes; order Actinomycetales; family Microbacteriaceae; genus Rhodoluna. The sequence goes on along the minus strand of JBJORE010000061.1, from coordinate 1,698 downwards.
TTTCGAAGCGTGGGACGCTTTGGCCGACGTGCATGCCCACATGTTGGCCGACCCTCGATTTGAGGTAACGGTTATCGCCATCCCGCGACGCTTTCGTAAAGATGAGCCGTTTTCCGGTGTCGAGAAGGTAAGCGCATTCTTCGATTCGCTTGGCGTGGAACATAGTCAATTCAACTTTCAAGACTCAAACGAGGGGCTCTCACGCCTTAAAGAATTGGCTCCCGATTACGTGTTTATCAACTATCCGTGGCAGCGCAACTACCAACCGGGTTATCGCGTTGAGGTCTTGAGCGAGTTCACCAAGGTTTGCTACGTGCCCTACTACTCGCTGGCGCTGGTCAATGAGCCTGGTGAGCTTGGCGTTACCCCATACCTTTACACCCAGCGTTCGAACCAACTCGCTTCCCTGGTTTTCACCCAAGACCCAAATACCTTGGACGCCTACGCGAAAACTTCTCGCGGGAACGATTACGTTCACCTAACCGGCACTCCGAAACTAGATGCGCTAGTTCGAAAGACCAATAAGCGCGAAGCCGCTTGGCCGCTAGGTCCTAGCGACCGACGAAAAATGGTTTGGGCTCCTCACCACAGCTTTTCAACCGCCTGGTTTAACTTCGGAATGTTCCCACAAATCTTTGAGCAGATGCTCGAGTTTGCTCGTGAAAATTCTGATTTGGACATCGTGATGCGACCGCATCCAATCATGTTCGGAACCCTTCGAGACCAAGGTCTGATTGCGAAAGAAGTTTTGGATGCCTGGGTTGAAGACTGGAAAGCACTTCCTAACGCCGCCATCGATCACGAAACTGACATAGCCGAACTTTTTGCATCGGCCGACATCTTCGTGACCGACGGAATTTCGTTTCTAGGTGAATACCCGATTGCCACTGGTAAGCCCGCCATTTTCTTCGACAAAGCCGAACACTGGCCGTGGTCACCACTTGGAGGATTAGCATCCGCAGCCAACATTCACGTGCGCGACTTCAATGGATTCATTGAAGTGTTCAACGCAATCGCGTCAGCTGGAATACCTGAGCTAGGACACCTTTGGTGGATAAGTCCACAATCACCGAAATCGCCTGGGAAGCTCGCCCTGGAACCGAAGAACCTTGGGACTAGCGACGGAATAATTACGTTTTGCGCGGGCTTTGAGGTTGTGAAGCAAACTTCCAACTCCCCGATACTGCGAGGCGCCGAATGCAAAACAACTGGATGAACATCGACCTGAAGAACATGGTTGAAACTTTGCGCGAAAACATCCGAACTTTCGGTGGCTTCAACCCCGAGCAGGTTCGCCAGGCTGGACTTCTAAATGAGGAGGGCTTGCGTTCAGCGGTAGTGAAGGCACTTTTTGATGGACCGAAAACCGGTGCTGCAATAATCGATTCGATTAGCGACAGCAGTGGCTCAAATTTCAAGCCAACGGCTGGGTCCGTTTACCCGTTGCTCGAGCAACTGTCGGACGAAGGATTAGTTTCCTCGAGCATCAAGAAAGATCGGAAAGTGTTCTCGCTTACCGAAGCTGGCAAAGATTTTCACGGAACTCTACCTTCCAGCCCTAGCGAACCGGCCGACTCAAACAACTCGAGTTGGTCAACCCCCAAATGGGTTGACCTTCGAGGTGTAGTTCCAATCGCTGCTACTCGATTGGGGAAAGTTTCAGTAGAGGTTGCCACCTACGGAACAAAGGAACAGCAG
>JBJORE010000060.1:0-5549 GCA_046049565.1 Actinomycetota bacterium | reverse complement strand
TCCGCGAGATGGCGTGTAGGCACACAGTGCGTTGCTGGCCGCGGGAGCGCGGCCACTTGACCAGGTTTCTTCGCCTAAACCGAATGCCGCAAAACTGGCGGCGGTAGCGGTTCCCGAACCGTTCGATGACCCCGAGGCGAAGGCCGAGGTTAAAAAGTTTTCGTTGTATGGCGATTCGGCTCTTCCGTAGAGACCCCGCTGCATTCCGCCATTAGCCATCGGTGGCATGTTGGTGAGACCTATAAATACACAACCGGCGTCGCGCAAAAGTTTGATGGAGTATGCATCTGAGGTGGCAACCAAATTCTCAAATGCTGGAGAACCGGCGGCAACGGTCATGCCTTCTACCTTGTAGGAGTCTTTCGCGGTAAATGGGATTCCGTCGAGCGAACCTAAAGTTTTTCCTCTAGCTCTGCGCGCATCAGATTCGCCGGCTTCCGCGAGCGCGTTCTCGTTTAGTTCAACCATGGCGTTGAGTTTGATCCCAGCTGAATCGTAGGTCGCAATTCGCTCAAGGTAAGCCTCAACCAACTGGACCGATGTTACGTCGCCGGCTTCCAGAGCAGCCCGCAGCTCGGCAATGGTTTTTTCAACTACGCGAAACTTGCCTGGCACTATTTTGCCTTCGGCTGTTGCTGGGTGATGCAGTGAATTCCTCCACCGCGAACAAAAATCTCACGAGCGTCGATGGTTATCACTTCACGTCCGTAGGCCTCGCCCAAAATCTTGGCGGCACGCGCGTCTGCCTCTGGTTCATTGAACCCGCAGGCAATTACCGCTCCGTTGATAACCAGGTGGTTGATGTAGCTGAAGTCAACAAAGCCGTGCTCGTCTTTTTGTAATTCGGGAGCCGGGACTCTGATCACCTCAAGCTTTCGCCCTGAGGCGTCTGTCTCCGATAGGAAAAGTTTCTCGAGTTCGCGACTGAGTGCGTAGTCGGGGTGTTCTGGGTTTTCTTGCCAATGCAACAGGATGACTCCCGGCTTGGCGAAGCAGGCAACCATGTCAACGTGACCTCGGGTACCAGGTGAACCGTAATCGCGGTGAAGACCTCGAGGCAGCCAAATAGATTTCTTGGCACCAATGGTTCTAGCCATCTCCCATTCCACACGCTCTTTGGTTGTGTATGGGTTTCGCATCGGGTCGAGTTGCACGGTTTCGGTTAGAAGCACTGTGCCTTCTCCGTCGACATGAATTCCGCCGCCCTCGTTCACTAAAGCCGATGGAATGTGTTCAGCCGAGACCGAATCGGAAACGAACTTCGCGATTTCGCGGTCGCGTTCCCACATTGCCCAGTTGTTGGCACCCCAACCGTTGAAGGTCCAGTCAACTCCGCCGAGCTCCCCTTTATCGTTCAAAACGAAGGTTGGTCCGATGTCTCGCATCCAAGAGTCGTCCAGGGGCGACTCAAGGATTTCGATTCGCGGGTCTAATCGCTTCTTAGCTTCCGCGAGCGCCGAAGGATCAACCACAGCAGTCACTGGCTCGAAGTTGACGATTGCGTTTGCGACCGCACTCCAAGTTGCATAGGCGCGTTCACGCGATTCAGGCTCATCACCAATCGTGTAGTTGTCTCGCGGGAATGCAATCCAGATGCGTTCCTGCTCGGCCCACTCAGGTGGCATGATCCATTGCGTCATTGTTTTTCTTTCGAACTAAATCTTTAGTTTGTTTCGCATAGCCAGGATGTAGATCACAGCAGGGATAGTGATTCCCACCTCAAATGAAATATCCAAACCACCGAGCAGACCAAGAATTGGACCTTCATAGAAGGTGGTGTAAACGGTCAGGATGGCTGCAATGAATCCGGCCAGGAAAGCCACGATTCCCGCAATGTTGTAGCCGTTGCTGTACCAGTATTTGCCGTCCTTAGCGGCGGCTTCCAACGCTGGGCCGTCGTACTTGTTGCGACGCAACCACATGTCGGCGAGATACAAGCTGATTAGCGGTGCCACGGTAACCACGATTAGCTGTAGCAGCGTATTCATGGCGTCGATGAAATCCCAAACCAAGACGGCGAGGAGGGTGATGATCACTCCGATAATTCCGTCGATGATAACCGTTAGCGATCGTCGCAACTTCACACCGATGGTTTGAAGAACTAGACCCGAACTGTAGGCGGTCATCGCGTTGTTGGCGACGGTTCCGATTACTACCGCAATTGTGAATAGTGGCGAGAACCAGGCTGGCAACAGCCCTTCGATTACGGTCTGTGGGTCTTCTGCCTGGAGCGCTGCGGTCACGTATGCGCCGAGCGAGCTAAGCAGAACACTTGGAACCATGTAACCGAGGGTCACCGATCCAACGATGTTGCGAATCGGAGTATCGACTGGAAGGTAACGGCTGAAGTCGGCACCGTTGGTGTACGAAATTGGGGTACAGGCCAAAAGCGATACACCGGCGAAGGCGATGATCCAGAAGTCTGGACCTTCCAGAGGTGGAACCGCGTTAACGTCACCTTTCACGTTGGTCAAGACGAAATAGGTGGCCACACCGAACACCGCAAGGAAAGACCACGAGATGTACTTATAGGCACGGGTAATTAGGTTGTAACCGTAAACACTGATTACCAAAGTGATTGCAGCAAGTGCACTAATCACTAAACCTTTTACCAGGTTGTCGGTGACGACTCCCAAGCGCTCGAGGCTGGCAAAAATAATGAAAGCGGCACCAATCCAGTTGAGCGCCAAGAAGATTGTGTTGACCATCCAACCGGTGAAGACCTGGCTGTAGAGGTTGCCCTTCGGGCCAAATAGGGCTCGCTGAATGATCTGGCTTGGGGTTCCGGATACCGGGCCGGTTGCCGAAATAAATCCGGTCAAAACCGAGAACAGGTTTCCAATCACAATCACTGCAATTGCCTGCCAGAAACTTAGGCCCATTGCCACTAGAACGCCACCCATAACGAGCACAACATAGTTGGCCTGGGAGGTTGCCCAAACACCGATTAGCTGGCGCGCACGCCCGTAGCGTTCGTTAGTTGGGATGTGGTCAATACCGTGCGCTTCGATTCCGGCAGCGGCATCGAGCGGAATGCCATCGTGTGTTTTTACCTTTGTCATCTTTGACTCACTGTTTCCTAGTTCGGTGGCACAAATTTCTGCCGATGCTTCATTCTAGACACCTGTTAGTCTGGCGGAATGGCTCAGAACATCAAAAAGAAACGGTCGGCTTACGACCTCTTTTTGTGGGTTCCATTCGGCATTCTGATTACCTTCGTTGGTGGAGCTTTGATTTGGAACATCGGCATCTCTACCGTGCGTTGGTATGGCTATGGGCCAATCAAAAAGTTTGTTGGTTTCGATAACTACAAAGAGATCTTTGGTGATCAGGGATTCTGGGACGCCTTCGGCCACGCCATAGTTTTTGTAATTCCGATGGCCATCATTCCTACCGTTCTAGGTCTATTAATTGCATCGCTAGTTTTCGATTTTTTGAGCACTCATTACGCGAGCAAGATAGCGACTTTTATTCGCTCTAGCCTCTACCTCCCCCAGATCATCCCGGTCATGATTACCGGAATCATTTGGCGCTGGATCATCGACCCAGATCAGGGCAGTTTGAACATCTTGCTCAAGAGCGTTGGCCTGAAAGACCTGGCACTCGAGTGGACCCGCGACCCTCAGGCGGCCACCCTCGCTCTGTCTTTCGTTTTGCTCTGGATTCAGCTCGGCTACTGTGTGGTCATTTTCATCTCAGGTCTTTCTCGCATCAACCCTTATGTTATGGAAGCTGCCCACATGGACGGCGCGAATTGGTTCCAGCGCTTTCGCTACATCTCGGCTCGTGAGCTTGGCCCAGAAATTTCTGTGGTCTTACTCACCAGCGTGGTTGGAGCCCTCAAGGTTTTCGCGCCCGTCTACTACGTGACCGGCGGCGGGCCGGACGGCGCCACCAACGTACCTTCCATCTACTCGTTCAACGCGTTCTTCGGCGGTAACCGAGTTGGTTACGCGTCCGCCGTCACGGTTCTGCTCGCAATTGCCATCACTGTCGTGGCCATGCTTTTAATCCGCGCTCAGCGAAGCCAGATTCGAGGCGAAGAATGAAACTGAAGCGCTTCCTGACAGTTTCGGCAATTGCCATTTCGCTCTTGGCAACCACCCTGATTTGGCTAACTCCGATGTGGCTAACTTTGGTTGCCAGTATGAAGAGCCAAGAGGAATACGCGAGCACGCCGGTATGGGCTTGGCCGAAACACATGAACTTCGAAACCTTCCACTGGATCATCGGCAACGCTGACATCGGCCAAAAGATTTTGAACTCTATGACGATTGCTGGTGGCGCAGCCCTGATTAGCGTGACCATGGGCTTCTTCATCGCCTATGCGATTTCGATTGGACGCCTGCGTTACCGCGGCACAGTGATTGCCATCTGTATCGTCACCTTCGCACTTCCTCAGGAATCGATGGCGTTTCCAGTCTTCACGTTCACGAAGATGATCGGCGTCTACGGAACCATTCACCCGGTTTATATCGCTCTTGGAATTCTCGGTTCAGCCTTTGCCGCCTACCTACTGCAAGCTGTGATGAACCACTTCCCGAAGGAACTGGTCGAGGCGGCTCACATCGACGGCGCAAGCAAACTACAAACAATGTTCCGCGTTGTCTTCCCGGTAATGCGTCCGAGCGTCGCAACAGTCTTCTTACTTATGTTCGTAAACGCCTGGAACGAGTACTGGTTCCCGATCTTGCTGCTTCCTGAACGAGCCGACCAACCGCTTCCAATGGCAATCGCCGAGGCTTTCGGTCAGCCAAGCTTCACATCAAACGGAATCGACCCTGTATTCGCTTCGGCTGCCAGCATCCTGGCCATCATTCCATCGGTTTTGATCTACTTACAGTTCCAGAGAGCACTGGTTCGCGGAGTGACCTTGGGCGCCAATTAGTTAGACCTCCCATACGATTCTCTTTATGGGGAAATTAAATAAAAAATTTGATGTCAAAGAGGTACTGGCACTCGGCTACCAAAAAGCTTTGGATAGCCAGTTCTCAATTGCCGAAGCTAATGTTCAGCGTTTACGACGCGTACACCCTGAGATGTCTCCATCAGAAATGATCTCTTATCTAAACAAGCTCTACTTGGGTACCGTAGGAATTTCAGGTGCAGGTGCGGGTGCCGTAGCTGCCGCCCCGAATGGCGCCTTCCAGATTCCTATTGCAATTGCTGAATTTTTGGGTTACCTAGAGGCTTCCGTTCTTTACGCCTATTCGACAATGGTGATCAACAAACTTCATCCTGAAGATGTGGAGCGACGGACTGCAATAGTAACCACAATCCTTATTGGCAATTCAGCTCTCACGACTTTAGAAAAAGTTATCGGTGAAACAGCGCCCGTTTGGGGGAAACAGCTCGTGAAGGCCATTCCAAATTCAGCGATTCAAGCAATCAACGTTGCACTTCGACCACAGTTCATTACCAAATGGGGTGCGACTCGCGGAGTGTTAGTTCTTGGGAAACAGATCCCCATTTTCATAGGGGCGGCTGTCGGAAGTGTTGGAAACGTAGTTTTTGGAAACGCAGTCATTAAATCTGCTAGAAAAATTCTT
>JBJORE010000059.1:0-7042 GCA_046049565.1 Actinomycetota bacterium | reverse complement strand
CACATCTGCAGCGCCTGCGGCAAAGGTTTCTGGAACTACCTATGAGCCAGTAGTTTCGGGCGGCGCATCTGGTAACGCGGTCACTCTCTCGATTGCCCCAGCATCGTCGGCGATTTGTTCGGTGAACAATGGAGTCATTTCTTACCAGGCTGTTGGTTCGTGTGTGGTTCAAGCAGACCAGGCTTCGAGCGCGAACTACAACGCAGCAACACAAATTACCCAAACCATCACGGTTGCCAAGGGATCTCAGGTTGTGAACTTCACGTCCACTCCACCATCGCTGCGTCCGGTTCAAGGAACCACCTATGTTCCTACCGCAACCTTCGGCAACTCGGGCAACCCTGTGGTTTTCACAATTGACGCTTCAGCTGCTTCAATTTGTTCAATCTCCAGCGGAACCATCTCGTTCCTGGCAGTTGGAGACTGCGTGCTTCACGCAGATCAGGCTGGTAACGATAACTTCACTGCGGCTACTCGCGTGACTCAAATCTTTGACATCACCAAGGGTGAGCAGATCGTAAACTTCAGTTCAGCGGCACCAACTTCGGCTGTCGTTGATGGATCTACTTACACTCCAACCGGAACTGGTGGGGCCGGAACGCGTCCGATTACATTCAGTGCAACTGCTGAATCGGCTGGCATCTGTTCGGTGCTAAGCGGAACTGTTTACTTCGACGGCGCCGGCGAATGTATGATTGCCATTAACCAGGCTGGCGACAACAACTACAACGCTGCGACCTCGAAATTCCAGACCATCAGCGTCGGTAAGGGCTCTCAGACAATTACCTTTACCAGCACTAACACCACCGCAACGGTTGATGGTGCTGCATACATTCCAACCTTCACCGACGGTGAAGGAATTAACCCGGTACACCTTTCGATTGCAAGTTCTTCAGCACTAATCTGTGAGGTCAACTCGGGTGCGGTTTCGTTCCACGCCGTTGGAGACTGTGTTATCGAAGCTACCCAGGCTGGCGATAACAACTACGAAGCTGCAGCACTGGTAAGCCAGACAATCTCGGTTGCCAAGGGAACCCAGGCCACCTTGGTTGGAACCTCATCTTTGAACTCCCTGACCCTTGGTGCCAGCACTCCAACGGCAGTCTTGAACACTCGCGGTGGTTCCGGTTTAGGTGCGGTCACCTGGTCGGTTACTGCTGGCAGCTCGGCTTACTGTTCAGTGTCTGGTGAAGTTGTTTCCGGTTTGGCTTCTGGTTACTGTGACCTAGTTGCAGTGAAAGCTGCCGACGACAACTACCTAGAAGCAACTGCAACGTTGACCATTGTGGTTTCTACAGGAGGTCAGAGCCCGGTACGCACCTCGGTAAGCAACGATGCCCCAACCTTCTCGGAAGGCTTGACGCTCACCCTTTCTCTTGATGGTGGCGACGGTGACGGTGCGGTTTGGTTCGAGAGCCTAACCACGCACGTTTGTAACACCGATGGCAACGCCACGCTGAACGTTTACCACGCTGGAACTTGTATCGTTATCGGCCACAAAGATGGTGACGATAACTTCGAAGCGGTTCAAAACATCTTGAGCTTTGAGATTGCCAAGGCGGCTCAAGCTGGCGTCACCATACGTGCCTCGAAGTCGCTCACCTATTCACCAGATGGCGCCGACACCGCAACCCTTTCTTTGGAAAACGTTTTGGCTTCTGGTTCTCAGAGTTACTCGGTTACCGATGGTGCCTGCACGATTGAAAACGACTTGCTTAGCGCAACCGAGGCGGGAGTTTGTGAAGTTACCGCAACTATCCTCGGTGATGACAGATATCTTGCTGGTACTTTCACTCAAACTTTCACCGTTGCGAAGGCTGCACAGACGGCACTTACGGCAACCCTTGCTACGAACGCACTTCCGTCTATCGCCTGGAATGGCGCTAAGGTAACAACCTTCGACATTGCCGGCGGTTCGGGAACGATCAGCTACGCCGCAACCTCTAACACTCCAGCAATTTGTTCGGTGAGCATTGACGGTTCGGTGGTCACTGTTACCGGTCTGGCACAGGGAACCTGTAATGCTTCGGTATCGAACGCCACCAGCACCAACTACTTAGCCGCCTCTACTTTGTTCAGCGTCGAGGTCCTAGATCTTGCAGGTGCGCCAACCGGTGTTCGCGCGGCCAATGTGGTTCGCGCATCAGACGGCACACTGAGCTCAACTGTTTCGTGGACAGCTCCAGCGCCGGCCGACACCAGAGCATCGGTGACTGGCGTTCGAGTTCAAAGCCGAATTGCAGATGGTGATTGGACCGACGTTACCGAAGTCCCTGTTGCGGCGAGTGAAACCTCGCTTGTTGTAGCTGTTCAACCTTGGTCTAAGTATTCGTTCCGCGTTGCTGCCACCACTGCACTTGACGGTGAAAACCTCAATTGGGCTTACTTCGACCTAGCCGGCGACAGCACCCCTGACCAAGTTCTGGTCGGTGGTGGAACCGTTGTACTTTCAACCACCAAGGCGGCAACTACTTCCGGTGAAACAGTCTTTGTTACCGGCACCGGCTTCGAAGATGCGGGAATCACCTCGGTTGAAATAACTACCCCTAGCGCTGTATTCACCGCAGGCTTGCGACCTGCTGCCCTAGTGACCACCAAGACGGTTCCGGCAACCGTGATTTCTGACACCAGGCTTTCGTTCGTTCTTCCTAAGATCACCCTGCCAAAGGGTGTCACCACCCTTCAGGCGACCATCAAGGTAGTCAACGACGAATTGCTTCGCTCTGACCCAATTCCTCTTGACTACATTCCGAAAAAGCTCGCTCAGGTTTTGACCGCTACTTTGCCAGCAGCCAACACGATCGTGAACATGGGTACTTCGTTCATCTCTACCGGCACGATTACTTCAAGTGTGCCTTCGAACCCACCTGTGGTGACCGCCTCGCCTGAGTCGATTTGTACCGCGCGAATCAATGTGCTCGGCAAGCTTGAGGTAACCCCAGTTTCACCTGGAAAATGTTCAGTATCGGTAGTCGTTCCTGGAACGCCTGCTTACATCGCTACCGCAGCTAAGGCCACTACATTCCTAATCAAGACCAACCGCACGCCTGGATTAACCGCGACAGCCGACAGTGTTGCCCAAGACGGCACCCGCACCCCAACTACCTTCGATATCACCAGTGGTATCGCAAATACGGCAGTCAGCGTTGTCGTTGGTGAAAATGCCGTCGAAGTCCCGGTAACTCTAAACAAGCGAGAAGGCGTGGTCCTCTTCACAGTTGACGCAGCTTCGGAGGCGGCTTCACGCTGTACCGCCGATGCTGGTGATGCCACCACCGGCCTAGTCGGCTCGATTATCATGAACGACCTTGGCACCTGTAAGGTCACCATCACGCTACCGGCCAATGACGGTTACTACCCTGGAACCGAAATCATCGTGGTCACGGTCACCGGTGTCGCCAAAGATTCAACAGTTCCGGCGGCTCCTGATAACGGAGACGCTTCATTGGTGCCATCAAACGAGCTCGCCGAGATCCTTGACCCTAAGGACCCAGACGACCCACTAACTCCACCGGTCATGATCGATCTTGATCCGGATCGTGCTGCCGACTACAACTTCGGAACTGAAGACGGGCTGATGTTCGATCCGGCCACAAAGAAGTTGAACGTTCGTTCTCGTACTCCTCTGGTTGGAACCTGGACCGCTACCCTAACCTCACCAAACGTTGCTAAGAAGTGGTTCAAGATTCCTGGCAAGATCGTGAAGAAGGTTCAGACCTACACTTACTCGAATGTTTGTAAGTTGACGCTGACCGTAAAGAAGGACCCGAAACTAAAGAAGAAGGTCACTCGAATCGTTGGTGCCGGATGTATTTTGAGTTCTGCCACAGATCCTGGTTTCAAGGCTGGAACCGAATCAGGTTGGACAGCGCTCACTTCGGTTGGAATTCAAAAGATCAAGGTCAAGTACAAGCGCACCCGCCAGTATGCAAAGACCGGATTGAGCTACGTGAAGGTAAAGGGCAACCGAGTGCTGAAGAACATCAACCGCACTTGGGTGGTCAAGATTGGCCGCAGAGCCTAAATACAAAAACTAGTTGAAAAACTATTCCCACTCGATGGTGCCAGGTGGCTTAGAGGTTACGTCTAGGACGACTCGGTTCACACCTTCCACCTCGTTTGTGATTCGGTTCGAAATTTTGGCGAGCACATCATATGGCAAACGTGACCAGTCGGCGGTCATGGCGTCTTCGCTAGAGACTGGGCGTAGCACGATTGGGTGGCCATAGCTTCGGCCGTCTCCCTGAACACCTACGGAACGAACATCAGCCAGTAGCACAACAGGGCACTGCCAAATCTCTTGGTCGAGGCCAGCTGCGGTTAGTTCGGCTCTGGCAATTGCGTCGGCTTTGCGAAGTAGGTCTAGTCGCTCTTTGTTTACTTCACCGATGATTCGAATGCCAAGGCCTGGACCCGGGAATGGCTGACGCTGCACGATTTCGGAGGGTAGGCCAAGCTCGGCACCGATGGCGCGAACTTCGTCTTTGAATAGTGTGCGAAGCGGTTCAACGAGCTCGAAATCTAGGTCGTCTGGCAATCCACCAACGTTGTGGTGGCTCTTGATCCCCGCGGTCGCGCCGCCACCAGACTCAACTACATCTGGGTAGAGGGTTCCCTGAACAAGGAATCGAATCGGGCGATTATCTGCCTTTGACTCTTCAATCAGAGCGGTTTGGGCCTCTTCGAAAGTGCGAATAAATTCGCGGCCGATGATTTTCCGCTTAGTCTCAGGGTCGGTAACGCCAGCTAATGCGTCCAAGAACTTCTTCTCGGCATCGACAACGACGAGTCGAATGCCGGTTGCCGCAACATAGTCACGCTCAACCTGCTCAGCTTCGTCTTGGCGCAGTAGCCCATGGTTCACAAAGACACAGACCAGTTGGTCGCCAACGGCTTTGTGAACGAGAGCGGCAGCAACTGCCGAGTCGACTCCGCCGGAAAGACCACAGATAACTCGGTCGGTTCCAACCTGTGCGCGAATCTTTTCAACCTGCTCAGCAATCACGTTGCCCGAGTTCCAGGTGGCCGGAATTCCAGCCGCGTTGTGGAGGAAGTTTTCGAGCACGTTCTGACCGAACTGCGAGTGCTTTACCTCAGGGTGCCACTGCACGCCGTAGATTTTCTTTTCTGAGTTAGCGAATGCCGCGACCGGAGTGGTGTCGGTTGATGCCAAGACTTCGAATCCAGCTGGTGCTTCCATCACCTGGTCGCCGTGGCTCATCCAGCAAATTTGCTGGGCTGGCTGCCCGGCGAGGATCTCTCCCCCGGCTCTAACATTGAGTTCGGTCGCGCCATACTCGCGCTTGCCGGTCTTGTCCACTCGCCCACCAAGTGCGTTGGCTAGAGTTTGGAAACCGTAACAGATTCCTAGAACCGGAATGCCAAGTTCCAGAATCGCAGGGTCAAGTTGCGGTGAAGCGTCCTCGTAAACCGAAGAAGGACCACCGGAAAGGATATGGTGTGGTGAACAATCTCACTGAAGACACTGGCTTCGCGAACTCGGCGAGCAATCAGCTGAGCATATTGCGCTCCAAAGTCAACGACGAGTACCGGCTGGTTCATGCTTAGCCCTTCAGGTTTTCAAGTTCGGTAAGAGTAATTTTCCGGTAGTAGCGCTCGGCGATAAAAGAAAGGAACGGCACCACGCCACCGGCAGCAATGAGTAGGAAGCGCCATAGGCTCCACTTCAATAGTGACCAGAGACGGAAGTCGGTGTAGAGGTAGAAGACATAAAGCCAACCGTGAACGATCAGGATGATCGAGGTGAGGTTGATACCAACGGTTGGTAGACCCTGGCGGTCGCCATCAACGAGCACAAAGTGCTCGAAAGTTAAAAATCCGTGGGGACCTGCCATCCAAAGGTCGGTCGAGGTTGCCAAACGAATAACGTAGAGCACGGTAATCACGATTAGGAAGATTCCGGTTATGTTGGCAGCAACTCGGTACTGGTTCAAAACCGAGGTAACGGTTTCCTTGAGGTTTGATTGGGCTGGCATTAGTTAATTCTACCTTCGCTCTTTTGGCGGATAACTTCGTCCTTGACCAATCGGCCCCAGAGGAACACCGCGAAACCGGCAAACAGTGCCCATTCCGCCGCGTAAAAGGCTGTCAGCCAGTTGAAGGTGGTTGAGCCAGGATTATTTCCGATGACGATTTTCTCGCCCCCATAAACAGGTTTTTGTACGATCACGAAACCGGCGTAAGCGTCAGTGTTATCAGGAATGCCTGGCTGATTGATTACCTGAGCCACCGAAAGCGAATGGAACACGTTTCCTTCCGCTGGCTTCGGATCTTCGCTCGGTTCGTAGATACCTCGATAACTTTGCAGCATCCCAATCTCGAGCCCGTGTTTGTAAACGCCCGCAATAGTTTCGGCTTCGGCCCTGGTTGCATGCCAACTTAACGCAAGAGTAATCAGCTTTCCCTGCTCGGTCATGGCCGGACGCACCACCCAGGCGCCGGTTTTTGAACCCCCCTGACCATCGAGTTGAATTCGGTCGGTGACCACGTAAGCCTGGCCAACAATTGGCGTGGCCTCAAGGTCAACCAAACGATCCGCCTGTTCGGCCTTAAAGTTAGCCGAGCTCTCTGCAAGATCGGATAGGTTCACCGGGGTCTGAGATACAGGGGCTTTTGGAACATAGCGGTAGGTGCGGTCGGCTTGCCACTGGGCAAGGCTTGCAAAAACCGCAGCAACAGCTAGCGCGAGCAATAGGGCGCCAATCCATTTCGGTCGCGTAGCGACCTTAAAAAATGTTGGCTCGTTCATTTATGAGTTGTACGGAGCAACCACAACGTCGACGCGTTGGAATTCCTTCAGGTCGCTGTAGCCAGTGGTGGCCATAGCGCGCTTCAGCGCACCAATCAGATTGGTGGTTCCATCGGCCGAAGAAGAAGGACCAAGCAGAATCTGCTCAAGTGAACCCGAAGTACCAACATTCACGCGGTGACCGCGAGGTAGCTCTTCATGGAAAGCTTCCTGACCCCAGTGCCATCCCTGACCAGGAGCTTCCGTAGCCCTGGCCAATACCGAGCCGAGCAT
>JBJORE010000058.1:0-5651 GCA_046049565.1 Actinomycetota bacterium | reverse complement strand
ACCGTGTCGTGCAAAAGTGCCGCCGCGATTGTAGTTGGCCCGATTCCGAGATCCGCGAGAATTTGAGCCACAGCAATTGGATGAGTGATATACGGCTCACCGCTTTTTCGCTTTTGACCTTCGTGCGCTTGCTCGGCAACTAGATAAGCACGCTCAATGATTCCCAAGTCGGACTTGGGATGATTAGCCTTGACGACACGAATAAGTTCATTAACCTCATCGCTATGAGGGTTGTTGCGACCAAAAAGACGGCCAATACCGCTTCTGATGGCCTGAATAGAGCCCGTGGCAGTGTTATCGGTCATAACCAGTTACACTCCCTCTATGAATCTCTATCCGCGTTTAGCTAGAACTTTTGAAGCTGCTGCAACGAACTTCGACTCCCGCTCTCGAAGCTGCGCGTAAAACGGCGCAGCAATGAAAATCGTGGAGTAGGTTCCAACCAACATACCGATGAAGATAGCTAGAGAGATGTCACGCAAAGTACCAGCGCCGAAAACAAACGCACCGATGAACAAAATGGAAGCAACCGGAAGAATCGCGACAACAGTTGTGTTGATTGATCGCACCAAAGTCTGGTTGATTGCAAGGTTGACTCGTTCACTAAAGGTGGCTGTTTCACTGAATTCAACATCGGTGGTGTTCTCACGGATCTTGTCAAAAACGACTACCGTGTCATAAAGCGAATAACCCAAAATAGTAAGGAATCCAATCACGGCAGCTGGCGTTACTTCAAAGCCTAAAGAACCGTAGATTCCAGCGGTGATAACCACGTCGTGCAGCAGGGCAACCATAGCCGCCAATGACATCTTTATGGTTCGGAAGTAAATTGCCATCAAGATTGCCGCAAAGGCCAGAAACCAAAGTAACCCGTTCAAGGCCTTTCCGGTCACATCTGAGCCCCAAGAAGCACCGATGAAGCTTGAGGACACGGCGGACGAATCTACCGAGTAACTTTTCGCCAAGGCCAATCGGAGAGCTTCCGATTTGCTATCGCTTAGTTGGGGAGTTTGAACGCGAACCGTGTCGGAACCGATTGTGGAAACGAGAACTTCTTTACCTGGAAGTGCCTCGTCGAGCGTCTCGCGTGCAACTTCTGTGCCCTTCGAAGCGCCACCGATAATTGTGAACTCGGATCCGCCCTTGAACTCGATACCAAAGTTGAAACCGTTGTGAAGAGTGAATGGCAAGATAGCTGAAACTGCAATAACGATGGCACTGATTGTGTACCAAAGCTTACGACGCCCGGTGAAATTGAACGAGCGTTCTCCTGAATAAAGAGCGTTACCAAAATCTGAGAATTTAGACATTACTGCTCACCCGCCTCTCCGGTGTTTCCAGCTGCTTTTCTTTCAGCAATGGTTTGTCGCTTGACAGCTTCTCCTGAAGATTTCTTGTTACGAGCTACGCTGCTGTCTACCTGACGGAAACTTCCTCGACCTACGTATCGCTCCCCTGTCGAAGTCTTGATCTCGAAACCGGACCAAGGGTGGCCTGAAGCGAAGAACTTTAGGTTTGAGAAAAGGACCAGCATAGGTACGGTAAACAATACGATGACCGCGAGGTCAATCAGAGTAGTGAGTCCGAGAGTAAAGGCGAATCCTCGAACGTTTCCCACGGTTAGGAAGTAAAGAGTGCCCGCTGCCAAAAGGCTAACCACATCTGAAACCAGAATAGTTCTCCAGGCGCGCTTCCATCCGGCGGTAACAGCAACCGAAAGCGGTCGCCCTTCACGAAGCTCGTCTCGAACGCGTTCAAAGTACACAATGAAGGAGTCGGCAGTAATACCAATTGCCACGATGAGTCCGGCAACACCAGCCAGCGAGAGTCGGTAGTCCATTCGCCAAGACAAAAGTGTGATCGCTAGGTAGGTCAGCCCAGCTGCAACAATTAGTGAACCAATAGTTATCGAAGCAAGAGCTCGGTATTGGAAAAGTGAATAAATCAGAACCAGCAACATACCAATGGCACCAGCAATTAGACCATTCTGCAATTGTTGAGTTCCAAGAGTAGCCGAAATGTTTTCTTGGCTCTGCACCTGAAAACCAATGGGCAGAGAACCATACTTCAACTGGTTAGCTAGAGCTGTAGATGATTCAGATGTAAATCCGCCGGTGATTTGCGCAGTTCCTGCGGTAATCACTGCCTGAATCGCCGGTGCGGTCACGATGTATCCGTCGATGGTTACAGCGAACTGGTTCCTTGGAGCAGTTAGCGGGAAAAGGCGCGTTGTGACTTTTCCGAATGCAGTTTTACCTTCACTATTGAAGGTAAGGTCTACAGCATATTGTCCTGTAGAAGAACCAGCACTAGTGGTGACAGGGCTGGAAACTGCCTTAGAAATCTGAGTACCATCCAATTCGACCGGGCCGAGGATGAATTTTGCAGTGCGATCACGATCACAGGTAATTAGCGGCTTGGTTGGGTCATCGACCTGACCAGGTTCTCTGAACTGCGAGGAACAGTCAAGCGCCTCGTATTGCGCCTGTAGCTCTGCAGTCACCCAGTTAAGGTCGCTATTGTCTGTAGGTGCTGCGGTGCTGGTCGCGATTGGAGTGGACTCAGGAAGCGTTGGTGTAGGTTTTGGGTTGTCTTTGGTCGCACCTGGGGTTACCAAAGCCGAAACCCCTGCACCCGTAACTAAGACTGGTCTAAATTCAAGCTTTGCGCTGGCCTTGATTAGTTCTAGCGTGCTCTCCGAAGGCTTTCCTGGGATACTGACGACAATCGCGGCTTCTTTGCCCTCACCTTGCGTCACAATTTGCGCTTCCGAAACACCAGTCGAGTCAATACGCTGACGAATAATGTCAACGGCCTGAGCTAACTGTTCTGCAGAGGCTGAGCCGCCGTTGTCAATTGTTGGCTTCAGGATGACTTGCGTGCCGCCCTGGAGGTCTAGAGCTAATTCAGGAACAAAGCCAGCCCCTGGCACATTGGTCAAGGTGGCACCCGTGATCAGTCCAGCGAATGCCAAGAAGATAACTAGAAGCCAAGATAGGCGCTTTCGCGCAAATTTGTTGCTTGAGGAACCGGACACGAAAACCTACTTCTTTGCGGCAGGCTTTTTAGCCGCAGGCTTGGCAGCCTTAGCGGCTACCTTCTTTTCAGGCGCGTTGTCGACCACGCGAACCACAGCGCCTTTGGCGACCTCTAGCGTGGTAGAACCGGCGCTTTTGAGAACAATACGGTCGTCGGAAACGCTTGTGATTTCCCCATAAATCCCACTCGAAAGCATTACGGTTGCACCGACGGCAACCTTGGAAGCCATCTCAGCAGCCTGAGCCTTGCGCTTGCGAGAACTGGTGATCATGAAAACAATCATTGCGCCAGCGATTAGTAGTGGTAGGAACTGTTCCATGAGCTAAGCCTCTGCTTTACGTAAAAAATGCGCTAACCAGCGCCTAATCAAATTATAGGTCAAGCAACGTAGGAGCGCCGTGAGAACCAGGATGTTTACCAAGGTGTGAATATGCTGCCGACGTAGCTTCGCGACCCCTTGGGGTTCGAACAATCATTCCCGTTCGAACCAAATATGGTTCAACGACTGCCTCGATAGTCTCTGCCTCTTCACCAAGAGCTACCGCAAGTGTGGACAATCCAACTGCCTTATTCGCATATCGTCCAGTTAGTAGTTCAAGAAACTGAAGATCAATGCGGTCCAACCCCAATTCGTCAACCTCAAAGATCGAAAGTGCTTCCCTGGCTATGTCAACATCAACTAACTCGTGATCGTGAACCAAAGCGTAATCGCGAACTCTTCTCAAGAGTCGATTCGCGATACGCGGAGTGCCTCTGGAACGTCGTGCAATTTCTCCAAGTGCCTGTTCATCGTGCTTTACACCTAGGTGCACAGCGCTCCTTCGAACTACTTCGTGCAACTCGGACGCTTCATAGAACTCAAGATGACCAGTAAATCCAAAGCGATCTCTGAGTGGTGTCGGCAACATTCCGGAGCGCGTTGTTGCTCCAATAAGCGTGAATGGCGCGAGTTCAAGTGGAATCGAATTTGCCCCAACACCTTTACCCACCATTACATCGACTCGATAGTCTTCCATGGCCAAATAGAGCATCTCTTCAGCGGACCTAGACATTCGATGTATCTCGTCGATGAAGAGAATTTCACCTGGCACCAAAGAACTCAAAATAGCGGCCAAATCGCCAGCATGCTGGATGGTTGGACCAGAAGTCAGTCGAATCGGGTGTCCAGTTTCGTTAGAAACGATCAACGCCAATGTAGTTTTACCGAGTCCAGGAGGTCCGACTAGGAGAATGTGGTCCGCATTGGTACCACGCATTTTGGCGGACTCTAAAACCAGTTCCAACTGCTTTCGAACCGTGTGTTGCCCAACGAATTGTTCTAAATTACTTGGACGGACTGCTGCCTCGAAGGCCAATTCATTCTCATTAGGTTCAGGCGTAAGTAGCTCATCCATAAACTATCTAGCCAAACTTTGAAGCGCAGCGCGGAGGATGATGTCGTTCGAGCCGGTTGGGTTTTCTTCTCTGACTGCTTTTACGGCTGCCTCAGCAACCTTTGATTGGTAACCCAGGCCAACCAGTGCAGAGACGATTTCTGAGTCAGAACTAATTGATTTGTTCGGGTTTCCCCCACTGAGTTTTCCGGCAAGTGAAACCACTAATAATTTCGCGGTTTTTGGGCCAATACCGCTAACCGACTTGAAAGCAGAATCATCCTCCCCTGCAACCGCATCTCTAAGAGCATCGACCCCAAGTTGGTGGATTATCGACAAAGCCAGCTTCGGGCCAACCCCGGTCACAGACCGCAGCAGATCAAAGGTTGTCAATTCGTCCTGCGATTCGAATCCGAAAATGGTAAACGCATCCTCACGAACGATAAATGCCGTGACAAGGTTCAGCTTTTGTTCCGGAGAGACACTTAAGGCCAGCGAAGGGGTCACCTGAACTAGGTAACCAACCCCAGCAACATCAAGAACCACTGAATTCAATGTTGAACTCAGTACGGTACCGCGAAGGGAAGCAATCACTAGTAAATGCTAACTAGCCCTTAGGCTTTCGAGACGCAACTCGCTCTGCTTGCAACCAAGCCTCTTGGGCTCTGGTTCGCGAAACACCAGAGACACTCCGAGGAGCTATTCCTCGCCAAGCATTACAAATCGCGATGGCTAAAGCATCTGCAGAGTCAGCAGGCTTAGGAATTTCGTTGAGTCCTAAAATTTTCGAGACGGCAATTCCAATCTGGGCCTTCTGAGCACGCCCGGAGCCTGTTACAGCTGCTTTGACTTCGCTCGGAGTGTGCATCTGTACTGCAATTCCGTGTTTTTGAGCCAGGTATAGAACAACTCCAGAAATCTGGGCAACACCCATTACCGAGCGCACATTCGCTTGTGAAAAAACTCTTTCAATGGCGATGATGTCTGGCTTGTGTCTGACAATTAGAGCCTCGACTCCATCTGCAATAACTGCGAGCCGGGCGCTGAGCTCTAGGTTGGTTGAGCTTCGGAGCGTGTCAACAGCCACCATCGACACTGTTCTACCTGCCCCAGTAGAAATTACTGCAACACCGCATCGAGTGAGACCCGGGTCAACCCCAAGAATCACTGAAGACATTAGTCCTGCTCGATCTCAGCAAGAACTTCTGGCGACATGTCGAAGTTCGAGTAAATGTTTTG
>JBJORE010000057.1:0-10053 GCA_046049565.1 Actinomycetota bacterium | reverse complement strand
GCGGGACCGATCAGCGGCAATTTGAATTCGGTTGGATTCAAAAGTGCGTCCGGGTGGCGATCAAAGGTTAGTGCCACCGCAGCAAACATGTTTTCTTCGGCTAAATCAACAACGCGATTTAGCAAAGCTTGGTGGCCTAGATGTACCCCGTCAAATTTGCCAATCGTGACTGCAGAGTGTGCGAAGTCTGCCGGCACTTCGGCTGTTGAATTCCAACTAAGCACGTTTCGCCTTACCTAACCACCAAAGACCCCAGATTGGCAAGAGCAGTGGAACACACGCATAACCTGCACCGTATAGCGACCAAACCGATGCGTGACGGAAACCCTCGGGCAGCAACACCGATAGGGTGCCGACAATTAGCACTCCGGCTAGTTCAAATACCAAGGCATAGGTTGCCAAGCGGGTTAAACCTTTGGCCAGAGCTACCGTTGCGAAAATGTAGACTACCGCGGAAAGAGAGGAGAGGGAGTACGCCAAGGGGGCTTCATCAAACTTAGTTGCCAACTGGTAGAGCGAACGAGCCGTGGCAGCAAGGGCAAAAATTGCGTAAATCGCAATTATGAGTCGCCCAGGACCGCTAGAAGTCTTGTTTGAAACCATAGGTTCAAGACTACCGATTACTACTCGCTCTTTTTGCTGACCTTAGGTACTGGTAAACCTTGGCGGACTAGCCCGACTGAGCTGTAACGAATGGACTCGGGTAGCTGGCTGATGTTTAGATAGCCCAGAGCTCCCTGGCTATCCAATCGAAGAACGAATGCTGCCACGGCGCGCTTAAGTTTGGTGTCTTCTCCACATAGATAAAGGTTTAGAGGAAAGATTGCTTGGTAAGGAACCGAGGGGGCTTCCCCTTCGAACATTGCCTTCACCGCAACTTTGGGATCTACGTAAACAGAAATCTCATTCTTTCCCGACTCGGAAACTAACTGCGTTCCGGCTGCGTAAAGGCTTTCCTCGGTTGCGTTGGCAAACAGTTTTTCACCAGTCTCGGGGTCCTTTTTGCCACTCAATAAACCGATTGAAGAATAACCATTGGCAACGGCGACTGAGTTTGGAACGATTGCTATTTCACCGGGTTGTAGTTCTTCAGGGACGGTTCCGTCAAAGAAATTCGTGGTCTCAAACTGACCTTCGTCAAGCGTCGCGGATTGGTACTCAAGAGCGGTAGCCAATGCTCTCAACGAATTTCGGTCAGCCACTTTGCGAACCAGGATTTCTACATCGGGAAGGGTGAGGTCTGGATTATCTTTGGCCAGAGCTTGATCATTCCATTGAGTGATTTGACCGTTTAGAACGGCAGCTAGGTTTTTGTAGCTCAGATTGAGTGAATCAGTTCCCTCAACGTTATAGGCCACAACTCCGGCATCAAAACCATAGGGAACTTTCGCAAAGGGCCTACATTCCGAAACGGGAGAGGCTGAAATGACCATATCGGCGCTGGCTTCATTTTCAGCTGCCGACATGGTCATCTGTGGAAGTTCCCCTGTGCAGGCAGCACTGAGGGACTCCGCAAGGGTTGAAACGATAGCTTCATTAGTTGACTCAGCTAAAGCAGTGGTGTCGCCCTCGTAGCAGGTGTAGCTTTGCTCAGCAAGTTGAGCCAAAAGCTCTGGAGGCATCGGAGGATCACAAGCTGTAATTAAAGTTGCGCAAAGGGCTAGCCCAGTTGCTACTTGAATCTTTCTAAACGACTTTCGCTTCAATGCCGTGCCCTTCATTTGTTCAATCGATCTTTAAGGCAAAGTTTGGTGGCCTGAGTAGACAGGCCACCAAACTTCTAGTGTTACTACTGGGTTGAGATGATTCCAGCCTGAGCAACCGCCTTGGTCTTCATGGTGCCGGTTAGTGCTACGTAACCTAGACGTGATGCCTGTGCTGGCATGCAGGTGTTGACTACGAACTTGAAGAACGCCTCGACTGCTACGTCTTCGGCAGCTGAGCTGCTCTTCTTGCCGATACCGTAGGTGAGGATTGTTAGCTGGTAAGCGTTCTTCACACTCTTAGTGAAGTCGATGACACCCGCCTGAGTTCCACCTAGTGCTGCTGACAACGCGGCTGTCGCAGTTCCCTGGACACGGTCAGATCCCGAGTTGTCGGTGTTCTGGGCGTTTAGGAACAGTGCACCGGCCGAGGCGCTCGGTGCAATGTACTCACCGTGCTTGTTCTTGAGCGATGCTAGGTAAACCGAAGCTGTCTTGGCATCCGAAAGGTCAAAGTAACCAAAAGCACCAAGGTTTGAGCGACTCTCAATTGCATCTGCAAGAAGCGATGAGGTTGCCTTTCCAACTGCACCGGCAGCGAGGGTTCCAGCAGCGGTTGCAAGAGTCTGGTTCTTCGACCAACCGGTTGAACTTACGGTCTGGCGTAGGTACTCACTAAGGTTTTCGTTGGTTCCAGAGGTTCCTGAACGGTAGAAAACCTTGATTGCGCGGTTTGGTAGGGTCTTACCAGGGTTCACGTTCTTGATGTCGGTGGCGTTCCACTTGGTGATGGTGCCCTTCAAGATTTTCGACACAATCGAACCTGTTAGCTTCAAGCCAGATGGGATTCCACTGTACTTGTTGTAGGCGAACACAACTGGGCCACCGAAAAGTGGAACCATGGTGTAACCGCTTGGCTCAGTTCCAGCGGTGTAAAGACCGTCTGATACAGCAAATGGGTAAGAAGCTGAATTGGTGCGGAAGTTAGTGCGTCCAGTACCGGAACCGGTCGAGGTGTAGGTGACGTTGTGAGCTTCGTACAAGGAAGCACACTTGTAAATTCCGTTATACGCGAATGACGAACCCGATCCGGCAATGTTGGTTGCGTGCGCAGCAGTACCAGGAAGTACCAGCGCCACGGTTGCTGCAATACCGACTAGGGTCTTTGCTAGCTTCTTGTTCATTGTTCTCCTTGTTTATTGAACTTGTCTATCTGACAGGTTCAGTTTCAACAGTCGAAATAAACGAATAGATATGTTTGGGTTACTGTCGTTGCAAGTTTGGGTGAACAGTGGATTAACCGAAGTGGCCGTTTACGTAGTCGTTAGTTCGAGAATCAATTGGCTGGCCGAAGACCTGCTCAGTTGAACCGAATTCGACTACGCCACCTGGGGTGTTTTCGTCGGCAAGGAAGAACGCTGTTTCATGTGAGACACGTTGAGCCTGCTGCATGTTGTGAGTCACAATTACAATCGTCATCGACTCCGAAAGCTCTTCAATTGTTGCTTCGATTCTTCGGGTTGAACCTGGGTCAAGTGCGGAACATGGTTCGTCCATTAGTAAGACTTTAGGATTCATAGCGAGCGAACGCGCAATACAAAGACGCTGCTGCTGACCTCCGGAAAGAGAAGTTGCCGGTTCGCCAAGGCGGTCCTTCACTTCATTCCAAATGGATGCGCGTTTCAATGAGGTCTCGAGAAGTTCATCCCGATTTTCTACGCGCAAGCCTGAAAGTTTCAACCCTGAAAGGACGTTGTCACGGATTGACATAGTTGGGAACGGATTGGGCTTTTGGAATACCATGCCGATTTGCATGCGGACGTCGACAGGGTTTACCGATGGATCATAGATATCTGTTCCATCGAGCAAGATCGAACCAGCTAAGCCGGCAGCCGGTATTAGTTCGTGCATACGATTTAGTGTGCGTAGGAAAGTTGACTTTCCGCATCCTGAGGGGCCGATTAGTGCGGTCACACGGTTCGCCTGGAAAGTGAGATTCACATCCTTGAGGACCTGACGTTCACCGAACCAAACGCTAACATCTTCCGAACGAAGTTCTGCTGCAACCGGGGAAATGGTCATTTCTTTGCCTTCTTTTTCTTTTTGTCGGCGGTAAGTAGTCGAGCGGTAATGAAAAGAATTCCAACTAAAACGAGCAGGACAAGCGAGGCTCCCCAAGCTCGAGTAATTGAGGAGGCGTAACCAGCACTAATGAATCCATAGATGTAGGTGGGAAGTGTGGCCACTCCGCCATCAATCGGATTCAGGTTCGTTCCGTTGTTTGCCTGAATGGTCAAGATAAGCGGAGCTGTCTCGCCAACCACGCGAGCCAAACCAAGGAGTAATGCAGTGATTATTCCTGACTTCGCAGCTGGAAGAATGACCTGAAAGAATGCTCGGTAATTAGGGGATCCAAGACCAAGAGCCGCTAAACGCAAGTCTGCTGGAACGAGTCTGAGTGCTTCTTCGGCAACGCGCGCAACGGTCGGCAACATTAGCGGGAACAGGGCCAAAGCTCCGAAGATTCCGCTCTTCTGTGCTCCCAGGAACGAGATTATTGAGAGCACGAACAAGCCCGAGACAACCGACGGTAATCCGGCCAGAGCCTGAGTGATTGAGCGAACCAGGTTTCGAAGTTTCGACTGCGACTGGGTTAGATACACCGCAATCGCTAACCCCAGTGGAAGTGCAACAATCGTGGCCAAAAGCACCAACCATAGAGTACCCAGAATGGCGTGACCTACACCTCCATAATCTAGAGAAGTTGTGGTCGAAATGTAACGGTTGTTTTGATAAAGGAACTGTGGAGACATTGCCCCGGCGCCAGCTGAAATTACCGACCAAAGCACTGAAAGTAGCAGGCTGAAAACAACAGCAGCTAGAAGCAACGCGACCGCAATAAGGGTGGCATCAGCCAATCCACGAACTCCTGCGAACGAAGCTAGCTTCGAGCTTTTATTCCACGGCTGTTTCGCCGGACGAGGATCCGTCACTACTTTCTCCATGGTTGCGCCTTATTTACGATTACGTTTGCAATCAGGTTGATGACCAAAGTGGTGATGAAGATAACCAAACCGGCCGCCATCAGTCCGTGGAATTCATCCTCGGTCGCTTCACCAAATCGGGAAAGAATCCAGGATGCAATCGCCCCGCCACGAGGTTCCAGAATCTGAAAAAGATTGATCTTCATTGAAAGTTGAAGCACGTAATAGATTGCCACCGTCTCGCCAATGGCACGCCCTAGCCCTAGTAGGACGCCACCGGTAATACCTCCCGATGCGGTTGGCAAGATAACCCTGCGAAACACAGTCCAACGGGTTGCGCCAAGGGCAAGAGCGCCACTGATAAGTTCACTGTCAAACTGGCTAAAAATCTCTCGAGTTACCGAAGTGATGATGGGAACAATCATCACCGCAACAATCCAGCCAGCAATGAATGGTGAGCTGTTAAGTGAAGTTGTGCCCTTGTCGGTAGCAAAAAGAGGAATCCACCCAAAGTTATTGTGAAGAAAATCCGCCCAAGTTTGTGCGATTGGGGTAAACACCAACACACCCCATAGGCCGATAATCACTGACGGGAGGGCGGCTAGAAGATCAATCAGGTTTGTTGCAAACTTGCCGGGCCCTTTAGGCAGAATGAACACAATAAGGTACGCCGTGGCAATTGCCATTGGAGTTGCAAGTAAGACACCAAGTAATGCAATCAGCACTGAACCGTAAAGCATTGGCCCAATCTGCATGATTGCCTTTTCAGGAGTCACTTCCCAGGTAGAGCCGTAGATGAAAGCAAAACCCTGTTCCTGAAGCGCTGGTAGCGCCTGCGCAACCAAGAACACCAAAATCAGGGCTACCAGAATAAAAGCGAAATACGAGGCAGCTGAGGTTATGCCAAAGAAAAGTCGGTCACCGCGATTTATAAAGAGCCTTAATCACTTATGGATACAAGGTGAACGGAAATGAAATTCTTTTAGTTTCCAAACCAGATCTGCCACATGCGCAAAAGCATGATTGCAATGGTTAGGTTGGCGGCGCCCAGAATCATGGTTGAGTATTTGCTGCGCTCGGCAAGCGACCAAAGCCCGGCACCAACTGCCACCAAAAGCGCTGTTAGTAGGTATCCGTAAAACTCAATCACATCGCCTTCCGATGGTGATGAAGGCTTGAATTATTAGGCCAAGTGCGGTTAGGGCCAGCGGTGTGAGACTCACTAAGGATGGCAGTCTTCCGATCAAACCCAGGACGAGCGCTAAGACACCACCAATGACAGCAACCCCTTGAACTCCTTGGTAGAACCAATCAATCATTGAAAACCACCTGAGATTTGAGCTGTTTTCCAGCTGGAGTCAAAACCGCGATTAGTTGCTCGCCGTGAATTGCCGAAATGTCTCCGGTTAGGCCTAGTTCATTAACAATTCGTTTCCCGTGGCGAAGGTCGATAACCTGTTGGTCAGAAAGTTCTAGTGTCGTGAAAACGCGAGCTGCATCAACGGAAGGAATGACTTTGAGCTGGTCGCCCACTTCGGGAAGTTTTGCCGCCTGTTCGATTGTGTAACCACCGACGCGAGTGCGACGAAGTGCGGTTAGGTGCCCTCCGATTCCAAGCTTGCTGCCTAGGTCACGAGCTAAAGCGCGAATGTAGGTACCGGAAGAACAGTCGATGATGACATCAAGGTCTATAAAGTTTTCAACTCTTCTCGGTTCGCCAATGACTTCAAAGCGTGAAACTTTCACGGGTCGAGCCTTGAGTTTCACTTCGTCTCCCCCGCGAACTTTGGCATAGGCACGAACGCCATCAACCTTGATTGCCGAGACCGAGGACGGCACCTGTTCAATGTCTCCAGAAAGTTCGGCGATGGCGTCCAAGATTTGTTCCGTGGTGACTTTTGATACAACCTCTGCCGATGCCTGTTCCAAAAAATCGCTTTCGCGATCATCAGTGATGGTTGAAGCACCTAGGCGAATGGTTGCCATATAGGTTTTATCGGCGCCAACAATGAAGGTCAGTAGTTTGGTAGCGGACTCGATGCCAAGCACCAAAAGGCCTGTAGCCATGGGATCAAGGGTGCCGGCATGGCCGACTCGCCTGGTGTTGGCAACCTTACGGATGCGAGCAACCACATCGTGGCTGGTCCAACCTTCAGGCTTGTCGATGAGCACCAAACCGGCTTGCAAGTTAGTCCTTGTCGTCTGCGTGAGGTTCCTTATAAGGATTCTCATCGCCAGCAAATTTGGCAGCCTTGGCAATCGCCTGAACCTCAGCATCGCGAGCCTTGGCCTCAGCCAAAAGATCATTCAGGTGAGCGGCAATCTCAGGAACCTCGTCTGGGATGAACTCGATCGTAGGGGTAAGACGAATCGAAAGGCCACGACCAACCTCACGACGAATCAGACCGCGGTTCTTTTCGATAATCTCAGCCGATTGCTGCTTCTCTTCAGGAGTTCCATAAACCGTGAAGTAGATCGAAGCGTTCTGAAGGTCTGGAGTAACGCGAACATCGGTGATGGTGACGAAGCCTAGATCCGGGTCTTTTACGGCCCGCTCTAGTGCTTCGGCAACCAGAACCTTGATGCGCTCTGCTAGCTTTCGTGCTCTCGCAACATCAACCATTTGCTATTCCTAGACTCGAGGCTTTTCGCGCATTTCAAAGGTCTCGATGATGTCTTCGAGTTCAAGCTCGTTGAAACCACCAAGTCCGATACCACACTCGAAGTCGGTCTTGACTTCGGTGGCGTCATCCTTGAAGCGCTTTAGCGAATCGACCTTGAGGTTGTCGGCGATAACTACGCCACCGCGAAGAACACGTGCCGAACTGTTTCGCTTGATCGAGCCCGAGCGAACAATCGAACCGGCAATGGTTCCAACCTTCGAAGACTTGAATAGTTCGCGAACTTCTGCGGTACCGAGTTGAACTTCCTCGTACTCTGGCTTGAGCATGCCCTTAAGAGCGTTTTCAATGTCGTCCAGAGCCTGGTAGATGACGGTGTAGTGACGAATGTCGACACCCTCACGGTCGGCGCGGTCCTTGGCCTTGTTGTCTGGGCGCACGTTGAAGCCGATGATGATTGCGCTGTCGACGGTAGCCAGGTTGACGTCCGACTCGGTGATTGCACCAACACCGCGGTGGATGATGCGCAGCTGCACGCTGTCGTCCACTTCGATCTTGAGAAGCGAGTCTTCAAGTGCTTCAACAGCACCGGAAACGTCACCCTTGATGATGAGGTTAAGAGCCTCAACCTTGCCATCTTCAAGAGCCTTGGTGAAGTCTTCAAGGGAAACGCGCTTGCGAGTCTTGGCTAGAAGAGCGTTACGATCGGCAGCTTCACGCTTCTCAGCGATCTGGCGCGCCTGGCGCTCGTCTTCGGTCACCACGAAGGTGTCACCGGCGCGAGGCACCGACTGAAGACCGAGAACCTGAACCGGACGGCTCGGACCAGCCGACTGCACGGCGTCGCCGTTTTCGTCGAACATGGCACGAACACGACCGTGAGCCGCACCGGCAACAATCGAGTCACCGACGTTTAGAGTTCCCTGCTGAATTAGAACGGTAGCAACCGAACCGCGGCCCTTGTCTAGGTTTGCTTCGATAGCAATACCTCGAGCGTCACGGTCTGGGTTAGCGCGCATGTCTAGAGCAGCATCTGCAGTTAGAAGAACTGCATCAAGAAGCTCTGGAACACCCTTGCCGGTAAGCGCCGAAACGTTTACGAACATGACATCGCCACCGTACTCTTCAGCTACGAGGTTGAATTCGGTCAGCTGCTGACGGATCTTGTCTGGGTTAGCGCCTTCCTTATCAACCTTGTTGACTGCGACCACGATTGGTACGCCAGCCGACTGAGCGTGGTTCAACGCTTCAATGGTCTGAGGCATAACACCGTCGTCGGCGGCAACAACCAAGATGGCAATGTCGGTTACCTGAGCACCACGGGCACGCATAGCGGTGAACGCCTCGTGACCTGGGGTGTCGATGAAGGTAATGGCTCGGTCTACGCCTTCGTGAGTGGTGTGAATCTGGTACGCACCAATGTGCTGGGTGATTCCACCGTGCTCGCCGGCAATGACGTTCGAGTTACGGATGCTGTCTAGCAAACGAGTCTTACCGTGGTCAACGTGACCCATGACCGTCACAACTGGAGGGCGAGGAAGTAGGTCTTCTTCGTCATCTTCGTCGTCAAGGTCTAGGCCGAAGCTGTCGAATAGTTCGCGCTCTTCGTCTTCTGGAGAAACAAGTTCAACCTTGTAGCCAAGCTCTTCGCCAAGGATCTGGAAGGTCTCTTCATCTAGCGAAGCGGTTGCGGTAGCCATCTGACCCAGTGCGAATAGCACGGTGATCAGCTGGGCTGGAGTGGTCTCAATCTTGTCTGCAAAGTCTTGGATGCTTGCACCGCGACGTAGGCGCAGAACGGTTGAGCCGTCGCCACGTGGCACAACTGCGCCACCAAGGCTCGGAGCCATTCTCTGTTCGAACTCTTCGCGTTTCGCACGCTTCGACTTACGGGCCTTTGAAGCACCGCGGCTTCCGCCCTTTCCGAACGCACCAGCAGTGCCACCACCGTTGCCGCGACCGCGAGCACCAGGGCCACCAGATGGACGTGGGCCACCGAAACCGGTTGCTGCTCCACCTGCTCCTGGGGCTCCGCCACCGAAACCAGGACGCTGTGCACCACCGGCACCACCGCCAAAGCCAGACCAGCCGGACGACCTGGACCACCAGCACCAGCCGGACGTGGTCCGCCTGGACGCTGACCCGGGCGTGCGCCTGAAGAGAATGGGTTGTTACCAGCTGGACGCGCCATCGGACGTGGAATACCCATGCCCTGGCTAGCCGCGAACGGGTTGTTGCCAGGACGAGGAATACCGGTTGGGGCTGCCGCGGCTGGCGCTGCGCTTCTGGAGCCTTTGGTGCCGAAGGAGCGGTCGGAGCAGGTGCTGCGAGAGCTTCCGCTACTGGAGCGGGGGCTGCCTTAGGTGCAGCTGGCGCCTTTTTCGGTTCTTCCTTTGGCTTGGCATTTGGATATGCCTCGCGAAGTTTCTTCGCAACTGGCGGTGCCACGGTGGATGATCCACCCTTGACGAATTCGCCTAATTCTTTAAGTTTTGCCAAAGCCTCATTGGTATCAATACCAAGTTCTTTAGCTAAATCGTATACGCGCGGTAAAGCCGCCACTTTTTCTCCTGTCTGGGCCAACCCAGGCAGGGCAGGCCATTAAAGCTTTTGGGTACTCATTTCGAGTTACTCATTTTTTGCCATCATCGCTTCTGCCTGTTCTATCGCTAGGGCTAAAACCTTTTCATCCGCCTGGAACTGTTGCTTCAATGCTCGACCAAAGGCCTTGCGGTTTAGCGCTAG
>JBJORE010000056.1:0-5784 GCA_046049565.1 Actinomycetota bacterium | reverse complement strand
TAGTGGAATTCGACGTTTGAACCATTGACGATCGGAACATATTCAGAACCGTTAGAAATCCACATCGAAATGGTGTCGGTGCTTGCTGTTGGGGACTGGTATCTCAAAGTCGCCAAAGCTGCATTCAGGTCGGTAACCGAAGTATCAACCAAACCAACCATGCGACCGGCACTGTTCAGTGTTGTTGCCACGTAACCGTATTGCGGAGACTCTGTGGTTTCTGGGAAGTTCGCGGTGTTTCTGATACCGGTGTTTATGTTTGCCGTTGAGCCGAACCAAAGTTTTCCAGAGATATTGCTGGAGAACAGCAGAACTCGAATTGTTCCAGTTGTGTTAGTAGGGACTTTGTATCCAGTGAGGTTCTTGATTCCACCGGTTTCCGCCGTTGCCGACGATACAAATACCGACGACCATGAACCCTGAAGTGTTGTTACCGCAGCAATCCTGAATGAGTACACGGTGGAAGCGGTGAGTCCGGTAACGGTTGCGCTGGTGAGCGCTGATGGGTTTCTGCTAAAGGTCGTCCAGGTTGTCTGATCACTCGAGTATTGGATCAGGTAGTCGGTGACTGGGTCGCTTCCAGAAGAAGCGGGTGCAGTCCAGCTGAGGGTGACCGAAGAACCTGGAGGGCCAGCCACCATGCCGGTGGGCACACCCGGTGCGGTTGCAGTTCGAATCGACATCGTGAGACTGCCAGCAGCCGTGCTGCTAACCGGTGCAGACGTGAAAGTTTCAGTTGCATATGCCGTCAGCGTTCCAGTTGCCGGAACGTCGTCCCAAGCCTGTACGCCACCGGTATACCAATATGCTCCAGCTCGATCAACGTTGTTGGCTGTGTCTGGCTGGCTAGTTTGCCAGGGCAGCGTGGTGTTGGTGCCGTTGAAGATGTTGCTTGAGCCGGCGTTTCCGGTTGTGTAAGTCGTAGCACTGGTGAAACCATCGGTGTTGGCCGGCCAATACCAGTTACTGGATGAAGCATTGGCGTAACCACCCATAAATACATTTGGTGTGGCAGCAATCAGAGTCTTGATGCGGGTGTCTTCAATTTGGTAACGCGGAGTTGCCAAGTACCACTTGTTTGTTGGTGAAGTGACTCCAGCCTGCGTATCGGTTGCCCTCAGTGTCGCCTGAAACTGCGACCAGGTCGATGCTGCGGCTGAGCCGGAGTACGTGTAGTAGTGGAAAGTAAGTGTTCCGTTGTCGTAAATCGGAATGTAGTTCTCGGTGTCGGTAGCTGTGGAACTCGCACGTGCGTAGTAAAGCTTTAGCGTATTTCCAACGCCAACCGTCGAAGTGAATGTTGCTGAAGCAAGCGCGGTGTTGATGGCCGTTCCGGTGCCTCGGAAGGTGATGATTGCGGCACCGGCGAACGAAGTTGCCATGTAACTGGCTGTCGATGCATAGCCGTTAACCAAAGTGAGTCCGGTGTTATTCGGCAGCGCAATGGTCGAGGAAAGATTGCTGCTCGCCAAAGTGACGTTGTAAAGGTTGGCATCATTCGGAACGGTTCCGGTCAGCCCGCTAATGGTGCCACCGTTGGCAATCACGATTCCGTTTTGCGTTTGAACCTGCAGTGTGGACCCTGAGTAAACGGTTAGGGTACCGTTTGCGTTCGTCTTGGTAACCGCAGATCTCAAGTACTTTCCGGCATCGGCAGTAACCGGAGTGTAAGTATTGGAAGTTGCGCCAGAGATGTCTGTCCAACCGGACGATCCATCAACCGAGCTCTGCCACTTGTAGCTGACCGTTGCACCTTCGTCGCCCAACCAGTTTCCATCGCTGGTCGAGACGGTGCTACCTACCTTCGAGGTACCCGAAGCGACAGGGTTTCCAGTGTTGGTTGGAGCCAGACCGTAAAAGGCACTCTCCGAGTTGTAGTTCTGAACAAATTGGTCTGCGGTAAGTGCGGCACCGTACATTCTGGCTTTGCTAATTTGACCACTGAAGGCGAGGTTGGCGTTACTGCGTGCGTCGCCAATCCAGAGCTGGGCAGTGGTGCTTGCGGTGTGGGTCATGGCCAAAGGTGAACCGTCGGCAACACCATTTACATAGAGCTGCGCCATGCCTGAAACCGCGTCAATTCGGAATCCGACGTGGTACCACTTTCCGTTCGAAGTGGTTGGGAAAACCAGGTTTCCACGAAGCGGTGTGCTTGAAGTGCTAGTGGTGTGTAGTTGCAGGCGGGCGTCGGTGCCATTGTGGTAAATACCGAAATGCCAATCGTGGTCAACGGTGTTTTCGGTGGATGCAGAGCTAAACCATCTAGAAGCGATGATTGACCAAGCGCTGGTAGGCAGGTTGCCAGGCTTAATCCAAGTTTCGTAGGTCATGGAACCCGTGATGGCGCCGATGTTGGTGCCGAAGTTTACCGAGTCCGCGGTTCCATCAAAATTCAAACCGCCGTAAGTTCCGCCAGCTCGAGCAGCGCCGGTAATAGTTCCCGAAAACGACCCTGTTCCAGGCGAAACGCTGGCCCAGTTTCCAGTTGCCGGAAGGGACGTAGACGAGGTGCCGTCCAAGTTCATAATCAGGTTGCTGGTTACGATTGCGGCGTTGGCAGCGGGTGGGGTTTCGAGGAAGGTGAAGCCAGATGCGAGGAGCGCAACGAGCGCGACGAAGGACGTACCCTTACGTCGCAATTCTCGGACCCTGCGATATACTCTGGCAAACATTTAGACGAATAGTTTACAACGCGAACCTGAGGGTAAAAAAGCCCTATTCTTTAGGCATGAGCGGTGTTAGGGTCTTTGGGCACAGGGGTGCTCCGGCCTACCGACCAGAGAACACCATGGAGTCTTTCGAACTTGCAATTTCCATGGGAGTTGACACTCTGGAATGCGACATTGTTCCCACCAAGGATGGCCATTTGGTGCTTCGTCACGAATCCGATCTCAGTGACACCACCGATGTTCTTGATAAGCCAGAATTTTCCGGTCGATTTCATTCCACCGAGCTAACTTTGGCCGAGATTCAAACCCTTCGTGCTAAGGAGAGGGTGCCGGATTGGCGTCCTGGTTCCGCGAAGTTTGATGGAAAGTTTCGAATTCCCACTTTGAAGGAATTCTTGAGCAGTGAACTTGTGATCGGAAAGACTCTAATTCTTGAGGTCAAAGATGCTCCGACCTTTTTGAAAGAGGGAATCGACATCGTTTCGCTGTTCGCAGATGTCTTGGAAGAAAGTGGGATTGCCGATCGCGCAACCGTGCTGATCGAAGCCTTCGAGCCTCCAACCATGGAAGCGTTGCGCTCGCGGTTCGGACACAAGTTTCCATTGGCGTATGGTCTTGAAGAGTGGGATGAAGAGAACGCATTTAAGTACGACATTCTGAGCCTCGATTTTCAGTTGATTCGACGCATGCCGGAGATCGTGGCCAGAGCTCATGAAAAAGGTCTAGGTGTTTGGGGTTTCACAGCCAGGGTTGAGTTTGCTGATAATTCGGTGGAGGAATACTTCCATCACCTAATTGAGACGGGCGTAGACGCAATCTTTGCCGACCACCCCGACCTGCTGCTCAAGTATGTCGAGGGGCTCGCCTAAACTTGACCAGTTATGTCGACTCCCGAACTCTTTAGCTCTTTCAACGAAGCCCGCCTGCTCGAGGGTTTGAACACCCAGCAGCGTGAGGCTGTTCTATATAGAGGTAGAGCGCTACTGATTGTGGCGGGTGCTGGTTCGGGTAAGACTTCGGTTCTAACCAAGCGCATTGCCCACTTACTGGGCATGAAAGAGGCGTGGCCTTCACAGATTTTGGCGATTACCTTCACCAACAAGGCTGCGGCTGAAATGCGTCACCGCGTGCGCGACCTCCTCGGAGGAGAAGCCGATGGCATTTGGCTCAAGACTTTCCACTCGGCGTGTGTATCGATTTTGCGCCGTGAGTCTGAACGCCTAGGTCACGACCCAAACTTCACAATCTACGATTCGGGCGATAGCCGTGCAATCTTCAAACGTCTCATCAAGGATTTAGGCGCCGACCTTCACAAGCTAACGCCGGCGGGGGTTTCCTCGGTGATTTCAAATGCCAAGAACGAACTCATCGACGCCGATGAATTCGCTCGAAACGCAGACCCTTCAGACCCGGTTCAGCGAGCAATTTCCTCAATTTACTCTTCTTATCAGGCCGAGCTTCGCCGCAACAACGCTTTCGACTTCGACGACCTAATTGGCGAAACCGTTCACCTGTTCCGCGCATTCCCATCAGTGGCTGCGCAGTATCAGCGAAAATTCCGACACATTCTGGTGGACGAATACCAGGACACCAACCACGCTCAATATGCTTTAGTTCGAGAACTTACTAAGCCACTTCCCGCCGAATACGCAGACATTGACCCAAGAACCGGCGAGATCATGCAACCAGCCTCGCTTACTGTGGTGGGCGATTCGGACCAGTCGATCTATGCCTTCCGTGGCGCAGACATCCGAAACATTTCGGAGTTCGAAAAAGACTTTGCCGGCGCCAAGACCATCTTGCTGGAGCAGAACTACCGCTCAACTAACAACATCTTGAAGGCAGCCAACGCAGTTATTGGCAACAACTTTGATCGTCCAAACAAAAACCTTTGGTCTGATAAAGGCGATGGCGAAAAGATCGTTGGCTACACCGGCTACTCGGGTCACGACGAAGCTCAGTTTATCGCCGATGAAATCAACGAGCTTCACCGCTCGGGCGTTGACTACCGAGACATTGCTGTGTTCTATCGAACCAACTCTCAAACCCGTGCTCTGGAAGAAATTTTCATTCGTTCAGCACTTCCTTACCGAGTAGTTGGTGGCACTAAGTTCTACGAGCGCGCTGAAATCAAGGACGCCTTTGGTTATCTGGTCGCAATTTCGAACCGCAAAGACGACCTCGCAATTCGTCGCATTTTGAATGTTCCGAAGCGCGGAATTGGCGATGCGTCCGAAACCCAGATTGCTTCGTTCGCCGAGAAGAACGACATGTCGGTTCGAGAAGTCTTAAGCCACGTTGGTGAGATGGGCTTTGGTCCGAAGATCACCGGAGCTGTCAATCAGCTCGCCGATCTTCTCAACGAGCTTGAAGCAATGATTGAAACCTCAACGGTTGACGAAATTCTTAGAACTGCGCTACAGCGCTCTGGATTGCTCGATGCCCTTAAAGCCAGCCGCGACCCGCAAGATGAAGCTCGAGTTGAAAACCTCGACGAATTGGTGAATGTGGCCAAGGAATTCCAGCGCAACAACCCGGAAGGCAAACTACCAGACTTCCTCAATGAAGTTGCCCTGGTGGCAGCCGCCGACGACATCGATGACGAGTCGGGAACTGTTTCGCTCATGACTCTGCACACCGCAAAGGGTCTTGAGTACGACGTGGTTTTCCTAACCGGAATCGAAGAGGGTTTGCTTCCTCACAAGATGTCGTTCCTGGTCCCCGGTGGAACCGCCGAAGAACGTCGCCTGTTCTATGTGGGAATCACCCGCGCCCGCAAAAAGCTTCACATTTCGCTTGCTCTCAGCCGAAGCACCTTCGGAGAAACCGATTCAGCGCTTCCGAGCCGCTTCCTTTCCGAAGTTCCAGACGAACTAATTGCTTGGCGTGAAACCGGAGCGAACCGCGGGGGAGCACCAAGACAGTTCCGCCCATCGATTGCCGATACCACCGGTTTTGGTAACCGAGAAGAAAAACCTAAGACCGAATGGAAGGGTGCAATCTCTTCGGTTCGCAACAATGAGGGTCTCGTTCTCGAAGTTGGAGACAGCATCGAACACGACGATTTCGGCCGCGGGAAGGTCATTTCAATCGGAGGTGTAGCACCTCGTCAGAC
>JBJORE010000055.1:0-9509 GCA_046049565.1 Actinomycetota bacterium | reverse complement strand
TTGCTTCGAGTAATCGGAGATAACAACGAGCCTCCGCAGTTGGACTTCCAAGTTTTGACCGCTCTGCCTGGCGACCGCTGGATGATGTGTTCGGACGGGTTGAACGGTTACGTCTCGGATGCCATCATCCACATGAACCTTTCGAGTGAGCAGTCGCCGGCCGACGCTGTTGACCTCCTTATCGGCGAAGCTTTGGAAGCTGGCGCACCAGACAACGTCACCGTGGTTGTGGTTGATACGGTTCCCGCTGCTCTTGGTCAGGTAATTGAGCGCGAGGCAAAGTTTGTTGGTTCGGCTTCTAGCGATGTGGTTATCGAGCAGGCCAAGGGTCGCTCAATTGTTGCCCTCAAGAATTTGTTTGGCGACATTAGTGGGCTCGAGGGTCAAGACCGCCAGTTCGTTCCAGAATCTGGTGCTGGTTTCGACCGCCTAACCAAAGAGGCTCAGCGCAGCTTGCGCTCACGTCGCCTGCGTCAAATTGCGACCATCTTTGGATGGACAAACCAAGTTTTACGTGGCTGAATCAAATGGCCATGTTGCTATATACAAAGGTATTCGTGAAGAACTAATCGGGTTCAAGTTTTCTTCCGTTTACCAAGAGACTGATGTGGCAATGACCGACCTGCCCGAATACCAGCAGCAGTTGGTTGACCACACGATTTATGCGACCGACCTTCAAGACGCTATTCGCATTCTCGACCGCCTAAAGGCTTCGGTGGTGAGCGTTGAGCAGTAACGTTACCGAACGCATCTCCAAGATAGTTCGCGTGGTTCCACGCAATCGCAACACCGAGTTGGTTTTGGTGCTGTTTGCTATTGCAATCAACGCGTTTGAAATCGTCCAAGTCCAGTTGGCCACGCTTCAGCAGGTGACAGGAGATTTCTGGTTCTACTGGGGTGCCTTGGCCGGAGCAGCTTTCTTACTTCACTTGGTTTTGCGTTTGCGCGCTCGAGATGCCGACCCCCTAATTTTGCCGATTGCCGTCGCCTTGAATGGTTTGGGAATTGCCGAGATTTATCGACTCGACATTGCCGCGATTGCTAATAAGCAGACCGAACTATTTGCCGAGAAGCAGGTCATCTGGACTTTGGTGGCGATGCTCTTGGCTAGCGCTGTGATTATGTATGTGCCGAGCCACTTGGTGCTGCGCCGGTACGTGTTCATCGCTGGCGCCGCCGGTGTTGGTTTGCTGCTTTCACCGATGTTGCCGTTCATTGGAAAGACAATCAACGGAGCGAGTCTTTGGTTGTCGATCGGTGGGCTAACTTTCCAGCCGGGTGAGCTTGCAAAAATCGCTCTAACAATTTTCTTTGCAGGTTACTTGGTGCAGAGAAAAGATTCGCTGGCCATGACCGGTCGAACAATTCTTGGGATACAGATTCCTAAGGCTCGCGAACTTGGTCCGATCTTGGCAATTTGGCTGGTCAGCCTTTTGGTGCTGGTGGTCCAGCGCGATCTTGGTACGTCGCTGTTGTTCTTCGGTTTGTTCTTGGTAATGATTTACACGGCAACGGGACGGGCTATCTACACCGTGGTTGGTTTGGGTATGTTCCTAACCGGAGCCCTGGTTGCTTCTCGCGCCATCTCCTATGTTTCTAAGCGCTTTGATGCTTGGCTTAACCCGTTTGACGATGCTCACTACAACGCCATTGGCGGAAGTTATCAGCTGGTGCAGGGGCTGTTTGGTTTTGCGCACGGTGGGTTAATTGGCACCGGTCTCGGCAGCGGTGTTCCGCAACTGGTTCCTCTAGCTGAGAGCGACTTCATCATCGCCTCACTGGCCGAAGAGCTTGGGCTAGCCGGCATCTTCGTGATCTTTACGCTTTACGTTTTGTTGGTGGCTCGCGGCCTTCGCATCGGCTTCAGCCACAACGACGATTTCAGTAAGCTGCTGGCAACCGGTTTGTCCTTCGTAATCGCACTTCAGGTGTTCGTGGTTATTGGTGGCGTAACCCGCCTGGTTCCACTAACCGGTCTAACCACACCGCTACTGGCTGCCGGTGGTTCGTCACTTGTTGCCAACTGGATCATCATCGGTCTTCTGCTTCGCATTTCTGACACCAACCGTAGGGAGGTCGAATGAACCGCGAACTCCGCCGAGTAAGCCTTGTTGTGGCAGCCATGTTCTTGGCGCTCTTCCTTTCGGCCACCAACCTGCAAGTTATTTCCTCTGAGTCGTTGACCAAAGATCAACGAAATGTTCGTGCCATCTACGACGGGTACCAAACGCAGCGTGGGGCAATTTTGGTTGATGCCCAGCCAATCTCGAATTCGACTCCAGCAGCCGATGCGTTCAAGTGGAACCGAAAATACGAGAGCGACATGTACTCGGCGGTTACTGGTTTCTACAGTTACTTCCAAGGTGCAACTGGGCTTGAATCTTCTGCCAACGACTACCTAAGCGGTAAGAACAGCGCTCAGTTCTTCGAACAGTTGAATGCTCTCTTCTCAGGAAACCCGGTCAGTGGTGCATCAATTGAACTCACCATCGACCCGAAGGTTCAGAAGGCGGCTTGGGATGCTCTGGGAAATCGAACCGGTGCAGTCGTAGCCATCGAACCAGCTACCGGCAACATCCTTGCCATGGTTTCAACACCTGGCTTCAACGCCAACAAGCTTTCCGTTCACAGCGGCACCAAGGCTCAAGCCAACTACAACGGACTGCTCGGTGCTGTGGGTGATCCGCTAATCAACAAGGCAATCGGTGGAAGCCTCTACACACCTGGCTCTGTGTTCAAACTGGTTGTTGCAGCTGCCGCTCTTGAGAGTGGTCAGTACACCGTTGACTCAGAGTTGCCGAATCCACGAACTTATACGCTCCCAAACACCAGCACCAAAATCAGTAACGCCGGTGGAAGTAGTTGCGGTGGAACCAAGACCGTCTCCCTTCTGTATGCAATGCAGTTTTCGTGCAACATTCCGTTCGCCGAACTCGGTGTTGCCCTTGGGCAAGACAAGATTCGTGCCATGGCGAAGGCGTTTGGTTTCGGCAAGAGTTTCCGTATTCCGACCGTGGCCACCGCGAGCGTCTATCCAGAAAACATGGACGACGCGCAAACTGCGCTGTCGGCATTCGGACAGTTTGATGTTCGAGTCACCCCGCTTCAAATGGCCTTGATCACCGCGGCGATTGCCAACGGTGGCAAGCAGATGAACCCGCAGTTGATTGAGAACGTGCAGTCTTCTAACCTCGCACTCTTGAGTCAGAGCCAGCCGAGCGAATACGGCTCGCCAATCAGCAAAGCCACAGCCGATGGTCTAAAGCAGATGATGATTGCCGCGGTGACTGGTTTACCGGTTTTGCACCAGCCGACAATCCGCGCGTAGCTGTTGCAGTGATGGTTGCCGATGGTGGCGGGCTTGGCCAGGGTGGCAGCGGAAACATTTTGGCAGCACCAATTGCTCGCAAGGTAATCAAGGCGGTGCTTGACCAGTGAACCCTGAAGAAGGACAGCTCTACGGTGGGCGCTATCGACTAATTAGCCGCATCGCTATAGGTGGAATGGGTGAGGTTTGGAAAGCCCACGACCCGATCATTTTGCGCGATGTTGCTATCAAGATTTTGAAACCCGAATACATGGGTGACCCTGGCTTCCTTGAACGCTTCCGCACCGAAGCTAAACATGCAGCCCGCGTGAACCACGAGGGCATCGCCAACGTTTACGACTACGGCGAGGAAGAGCTCTTTACGCCGCACATCAAGAAGGTCTCGTTCACCGTGACGTGAAACCTGGAAACCTGTTGATCACCCCAGAAGGCCAGGTCAAAATCACCGACTTCGGTATCGCTCGCGTTGCCGACCAGGTTTCGCTTACCGCAACCGGTCAGGTGATGGGAACCGTTCAGTACCTTGCCCCTGAACAGGCCACAGGTAAACCGGCAACACCATCCACAGACATCTACTCGCTAGGGATTGTCGCCTACGAGGCGCTTGCTGGCAAACGTCCGTTCACCGGCGAAAACCAGATGACCATCGCAATGTCGCAAATCAAAGATGTGCCACCTCCGCTATCGGACGATCTCGACCCAGCGGTTGTGGAACTAATCATGTCGTGCCTCGCTAAAAAGGCAGTGATGCGCCCAGCCACAGCTCTGGAATTGGCTCAACGAGCCGAAAAGATCAGTGGCAAAGCGCCGCGTGGGCAGTTCAACACTCGAGTAATCGAAACAGTGAAACCCCTGCCCCAAACTACTTCCATCATCGAAACCGTGGAAACTACTCAGGAAAAACCAGCTGCTATCTGGCCATGGGTCTCCGTCGTAGTAATTCTGGTGCTAACAGCTGCTGGAGTCATTTTCGCGATGCTAAGTCAGCCTGCTCCAACACCAACACCGACCGAAACACCCACGGTGACACCAACGCCTACGCCTACCGAAACACCGACCGAAACACCCACTGCACCGACCGAAACCACCGTTTTCTCGTCTGATGTAATTGGCCAGAATGTCGATACCGTGGAAAGCCTGTTGCAGGAAAAGGGGTTGCTGGTGACTCGAGTCAAGGGTGATGCCCTGCCCACCGGCGATCCTCGTATCAACACCGTTTACGAGGCCGCCCCTCTGGGCACAATGGCGGTTGGAACCGCAGTCACCGTGACCTATTACATTGAAGATTCAACCCAAACCGTACCTGAAAACTAGACTGACTCTAGAAGGAGCACAGCTTGTCTGAAAACAAAAAAATGATTGCAGACCGCTACGAAGTTGGCGCGCTGATTGGCCGTGGGGGCATGGCTGACGTCTATGAGGGTATCGACACCCGACTAGGACGAAAGATCGCAATCAAGGTTCTCAAGGCCGACCTAGTCGCCGACCCATCCTTCGAAGTCAAGTTCCGCCAGGAAGCTCAAAACTCTGCCCGAATGACTCACCCGACCATTGTTCGTGTTTACGACACCGGCGAAGAAGAGAGCATCGACGGAAACGGAAACCCGCGTCGCACCCCCTACATCATCATGGAATACGTTCAAGGCGCGGTCCTTCGCGACCTGCTCCACGCCCGCCGACTTTCTACCCCAGAAGCCATCGGGTTTGCCGAAGGAATTCTTACCGCACTTGAGTTCTCGCACCGAGCTGGCATCATTCACCGAGACATTAAGTCGGCTAACGTGATGATCACCGAAACCGGTGCCGTGAAGGTGATGGACTTCGGTATCGCCCGCGCCATGAGCGATTCTTCGGCAACCCAAAGCCACACCAGTGGCATCGTGGGCACCGCTCAATATTTCTCACCAGAGCAGGCTCGCGGCGAGAACGTAGATGCTCGAACCGATCTCTACTCAACCGGCGTTCTGCTTTACGAAATGCTTGCTGGTCGCCCGCCCTTTGTTGGAGAAACCGCGGTATCCGTTGCATACCAGCACGTCAGTGAGTTGGTAACACCTCCATCGGCACATAACCCCGAGATTTCCGCAGCATTGGACGAGGTTGTTTTACACGCTCTAGCAAAGGATAGAAACGATCGTTTCCAAAGTGCCGAACAGTTCCGTGAGCACCTGCTTGCAGCAGCGCTAGCGCCTTCCGAAACTGAACCGGCTGCACCCGCGGCATTCACCGATCTTCTAGACGGAGTTCCTGAAGAGGCACTTGAGACTGTGGTAATTCCAGCGAGCGAACCAGACTCGTTCGAAGAACTTCTTGGTTCGATTGCCGAAGACATTGCGGTTGAAGAGGTGGCGCCGAAGAAACCGAAGCGTGCTCCTCGAAAAAAGAAGGAAAACCTGGACACCAACCCTTTCCGCACACTCGGGGTCGAGTTTGAAGCCGAAATTGTCGACACCAGTGTTCGCACGGTTACCACTGAGAAGAACAGGAAGCTGATTGGGCTTGCTTGGGGTTTCGGTTCTGCTCTGGTGGTCATCGTTGTTGGTTTACTGATTTACTTCGTTGGATTCTCGAAGGTAAATGTTGTTCTGCCTGGCAGCAACAACGTCACGGTCACCGACGTCACCGGAAAAACAATTGATGAAGCCACTGCAGCCTTAGAAGACCTTGGTTTCACAGTCACCGAAGTGCAAGCTCCAAGTGACACCGTTGCCATAGACACGGTGATCAGCACCGATCCACCTGCCGGCGACACCGCACTAAAGGGATCGAACATAGAATTGACCGTTTCTACCGGCCCATCGGAAGTAGCTGTGCCAACGTTGCTAGGGCTCACTGAGGCCCAAGCCAAAGATGCTTTGACGAAGGCTGGTTTGGCTCTTGGAACAATTACTCAGGGCACCAGCCCTTCGGTTCCGCTTGGCAAGGTAATCCAGAGCACTCCGCAGGTTGGCACCTACGCCAGCAGCGGTTCGACTGTGGACCTAATCATCTCCAACGGAAAGGTTGAGGTGCCAGACGTTTCGAGCATGAACATCAACCAAGCAAAAAACCAACTCAGCGGCGCAACCGGTGGTTTGAAGGTCTTGATTGACACCAAGGAGGTTGGTTGTGCAAACACCCCACCACTTGGTTCAACTGTTTTGAGTCAGTCGATTCCGGCAGGAACCACTCGTCAGGGATCAACCATTACCCTGTACGTGGCTTGTAACGCTAACTAATTAGCGGGCTAAGTGACTTAGCTGTAGTTGCTGCGCCCTTCAGGCCGATCGACTCCAGCCAGTTTCCCAGCATCTGATAGCCACCTTCGGTAAGTACACTTTCCGGGTGGAACTGAACTCCGTAAATTGGCTTCGACTTGTGGCGCACTCCCATGATTACTCCACCGGCACTGGTGTCGCTCTTGATGGTTTCGGCTGTCACTTCTAGCTCGGCAGGCATTGTTGAGGGCACGATTGCCAGTGAGTGGTAGCGAGTAGCAGTGAACGGGTGGTTCAAACCCTCGAAAACTAAAGAATCATTGTGCTCTACCAAAGATGTCTTGCCATGCATCAACTCATCGGCTTGACGCACGGTTGCACCCATGGCCTCGGCAATCGCCTGGTGTCCAAGGCAGACCCCAAACACGGGCAGGTCATTCTCCAAGGCATATTTCACAACTGGGATAGAAAGACCTGCGTCGGCTGGTGTTCCAGGGCCGGGCGAGAGTAAAACCGCGTCAAATTTGGCTAAAAGTTCAGGAAGCTCATCCTCGGAAACCACGTCGTTGCGCAAAACTTCGGTGGTT
The DNA here is from genome assembly GCA_046049565.1 of Actinomycetota bacterium. GTDB lineage: Bacteria > Actinomycetota > Actinomycetes > Actinomycetales > Microbacteriaceae > Rhodoluna. The sequence goes on along the minus strand of JBJORE010000055.1, from coordinate 2,397 downwards.
GCACCGAGCTGCTGCAAATAACCGTTCAGCGTGTAAACGAAACTGTCGTAGTTGTCTAAAACGAGGATTTTTGTCATTAGAAGTTAAGCCTAACTTCTAGGAATAGAATTACTTTCATGTCTGAAAAGAATGAAGCACCAATCAAAGCCAAAAAGGTTAAGGCTCCAAAGCCAGCTAAGGTGAACCGCGAAGATTTGCCGAACCCTGTTTGGTTCAAACCGGTCATGTTCGGCTTTATGCTGCTCGGTCTAATTTGGATTCTGACCTTCTACATTTCTTCAATGGTCTGGCCTTTGGGAAGCGGCTGGGACAAGATCCTGCCAGTTCTAAACCTTGGCAACGGAAACATTGTGGTTGGATTCGGCCTACTGATGGTCGGTTTCTTCATGACCACCCGTTGGAAGTAATTACCGCTTTAGTTTGGTGTAATACCAAGCGATAGCAGCGCCCGCTGCCAAACCGCCGAGGTGTGCTGAGAAGGCAATGCCTGGGCTTACGAAACCAATCAGCACGTTAATACCAATCAGCGCAAGCATTTGCGATGATCGGTAGCCCATGGCTCGAATGATTATGAAATAGGCGCCCATCAATCCGAAAATACCACCGGAAGCGCCAACCGCTACACCGGCTGGGTCAAACAGGATGAACGCAATCGACCCGCCAACAATCGACGCCAAGTAGAGCGTCAAAAACTTTTTACTGCCCAAGAATTCTTCGATGGCTTCGCCAAAAATCCAAAGCGAATACATGTTCAAAAGAATGTGAAGCCAGGTGGCGTGAGCAAAGCCGGAGGTGAGAATCGTCCATGGTGTATCAAAAACCATGGGTGGATAGAGTGCAATCAGCGACGTAACCGCGTTCCCCGAAGACATCTGAGCTAGGTAAACCAAGACGTTGATACCAATCAAGGTCCTGGTCACTTTGCCGCGACCGGAGAACGAGTTACGCCACTGACTCATTGAAACTAAACCGCTTCGATTTCAACCGACTCGATGACAACGTCATCTAGTGGACGGTCGTTGTGGTCGGTTGCGACCTGAGCGATCTTGTCGACAACTCGCTTGCTTACGTCGTCGGCTACCTCACCGAAGATGGTGTGCTTTCCCCAAAGGAATTCGGTAGGAACTACGGTGATGAAGAACTGTGAACCGTTGGTTCCCTGACCGCCACGAACACCTGCGTTAGCCATGGCCAACTTGTAAGGGGTGTCGTAGTGAAGTTCACCGTGAGGCTCGTCGTTGAACTGGTAGCCTGGGCCACCCATTCCGGTGCCGGTTGGGTCTCCGCCCTGAATCATGAAACCGTCGATGATGCGGTGGAAAATTACGCCGTTATAGAAAGGCTTTCCAGTCTTGGTGCCGTCGGCTAGCTCAACAAAGTTGGCTACGGTGACGGGGGTGTGGCTGCCAAAAAGATTTAGCTTAATAGCGCCGTGATTGGTGTGCAAAGTTGCTACGTGAGTGTGTACAGTCATGCTTCTATTCTCGCAGACCTTCGAAGGCTAGCGAGGGTAGGCTGGAGTGATGCACATCGCCATGTTCTTGGATCAGCATCCAAGGTCACTCGGAGGGATTCAGACCTCTGCGATGCTTCAGAAGAAGTATTTAGAGAAGCTGGGTCACAAAGTGACGTTCGTTTCTCCTTCTTCGGGAAAACGCCTCATCGAAAAGGGATTTTTCACCCTTCCATCATGGCCGCTCACCTATAACTGGGAGTTCTCGTTTACAGCTAACTTGCGAAGGTCCCGAAAGCGTCTCGATCGAAGTCAGCGTCGTCGCCAAGACAAGTTCGACATCGTTCACATTCACGCGGACATGTGGAGCGCCATCATCGGGCTTGGTTTCGCTCAGAGAAACCGCCTTCCGGTCGTGATGACCAGCCACTTCAACTTGGCTAAGGGAACTCAAGAAGTTATCGGAAAGTATCCTGGCAAGTTGCTCTTCTGGATTTTGAGCCGAGAGTTTTTGAAGCACCTGAAGCTTCCTCTAAAGCACACCACGACGGATGCCTGGAAATACATGCAGCTGATCACAAACGAGGCCGATGTCATTTTGGTGCCATCGGCTCACTTCGGCGAAGACCTCAGAGAGCACGGTGTTACTTCTGAACTACGTGTGATGCACAATGGCGTCGACGATGAGCGCATCGAAGCCACTCTCGCCAGCATCAAGGATGAACCGCATCACACCGATAAAAAAGTGCACCTAGTCTGGGCTGGGCGATTCCAACACGAGAAGCGACTGCTCGAATTTATTGAAGCCCTCAAACTTGCCAAACTCAAGAACGTTGTGGTGGACGTTTATGGCCGCGGTGTCCTATGGAAGAAAGTGAATGCGCTTATCAAGGATTACGGACTTGAACACCAGGTTCTGCTTCACGGACGCTCTGCACACGCCA
>JBJORE010000054.1:0-7355 GCA_046049565.1 Actinomycetota bacterium | reverse complement strand
TTGCCCAAGGGCGCCCAGCGCGCAGTCGGCACCGCCCAGATGTTATTCCAGGTTCTAAACGACCTAATCTCAATCACCCCTGCCGAGAAGCTCATGACCACCCGAATTCGCGTTCCGGACTGGTACAAGCTCGTCATGGTAATTCGCGTTATTTTCGGATGGTTCCCAAGATGAAAAAAGCAGTAGTTATCGGTGGCGGAATCGCCGGTCTTTCCACAGCAGCACTTCTTGCCAAGAGCGGCATGGATGTAACGCTTCTCGAAGCCCGCGAGCGCACCGGCGGTCGCGCCTATACCGTCGAGAAAGACGGCTTCACCTTCGAAACCGGCCCTAGTTGGTACCTCATGCCTGGTGCTTTCGAGCAGTTCTTCAAACTGATGGGCACCACCGCAGATCAGGAACTGAAACTAGTTCGCCTCGACCCTGCCTATCAAACTCTTAATGAGGGCGATAAAGATGTTCTTGTTATTCGCGAAAAGATCCAAGACAACATCAAGCTATTCGAAAGCATCGAGCCAGGTGCCGGTGCCGCTCTTCAGCGTTATGTAGATTCGGCCGAAGACGCCTACAACATCTCGATCGATCACTTCCTCTACACAAACTTTGAGAACACCAAGTCGTTTACCCACCCTGACGTTCTCAAGCGCGCAATCACGTTCGTGAAGCACCTACTAACGTCGCTGGACTCGTTTGCCTCAAAGCACGTGAAGGACGACCGCCTGCGCAAGGTTTTGAACTTCCCGGCTGTGTTCCTCGGCGCCAGCCCATACAACACCCCGAGCATGTATCACCTGATGTCTCACGTTGACATGAATGTTGGCGTGTTCTACCCGATGGGCGGCTTTTACACGATCATTCAGGCAATCGAACGCCTAGCTAAGAAGCACGGCGTCAAGGTTCACTGCAACTCGAAGGTGACCAAGATTGTCACCACCAAGGATTCTGACGAATTGACGATGGTTGGAGAAATCCCGCTTGTCGACGAAGGCAAAGCTCGAGTTCAGGGAGTCATGGTTGGAGACACCTTCTTCCCTGCCGATGTAGTGGTTGGAAATGCCGATCTTCACCACGTTGAGACTCAGCTTCTCAAGCCAGAAGAACAAACCCTCCCTCAGAAGTGGTGGGATAAGCACGAGCCAGGTCCATCGGCGCTGCTTCTAATGCTCGGTGTCAAAGGTGCGCTTCCTCAACTCGCTCACCACACCCTTCTAAACACCAAGGACTGGGGAGCCAATTTCGACGAGGTATTCCACAAAGCCGACGGAAAGCGTAAAGTTCCAAACCCAGCCAGCCTCTACATCTGTAACCCGAGCAAAACCGATCCAAGCGTCGCTCCTGCAGGCTACGAGAACCTATTCGTTCTAGTTCCAATCGCAGCCGACCCAAGCATCGGTGGTCGAGGCGACGAGTGATATTCCTGATTTGAAGGAGCGCATCGTGGTTCGTCACAGCATGGGTCCTCGCGACTTCGTTACCGAACTGAACGCCTGGCAAGGAACGGCTCTCGGTATGGCTCACACGCTCAAGCAGAGCGCATTCTTCCGCCCAGCGAACATGAGCAAGAAGGTCAAGGGCCTCTACTACGCGGGTCACCACAGCGTTCCAGGCATCGGCCTCCCAATGTGTCTGATCGGTGCAGAACTTGTCTACAAGCGTCTCGTCGGAGATAAGAGCGCAGGCCCAATCGGCCACGAATTACAAAAACTCTCAGACGACGCGTGGGTCGGCCTGAAGTGAATTTCCTCTACCTAGCCACCCTGCTTATTTCACTGGCGGGGTTGGCTGCGATAGATAGAAAACACAAGTTAGCTTTTGCCAAAAACCCTAAAGCCGCAGGCATAGCCATCGCTATTCCGTACCTGTTTTTTGTAATTTGGGATGCAGCCGGTATCGCTCTGGGAATCTTTTTCAAAGGACAAAGTCAGTTCCTAACTGGAATCATGATTGCACCTGAATTCCCACTTGAAGAACTCTTCTTTCTAGCTCTTCTTTGCTACACAACACTCATTTTCAGCACCTGGGTCACAAGGAAAAAGTAATGACCTACAGCGAGCTCAACTTCATCTTTCTAGTAATCGCTGGAATTGCCACCTGGATTCTGAAAAGCAAATACAACTGCTTCACCACTCCCATCGTGATGCTGCCAATGTTGTTGCTAACGGCGATTTTCGATAACTTCATCATCCTCAGTGGAATTGTTGACTATGACGACAGCAAGCTTTTAGGAATCAACATCATCGCAGTGCCAATCGAAGACTTCGCCTACACGGTGGTGGCAGTACTCTTAGTTCCAGCAATCTGGAAGGCGGTGAATAAGGAATGACTTTCGGCAAAAAGCTGAATTACATCTTTTGGTCATCGCGCCCAATCTCCTGGGTAAACACCGCTTACCCTTTCGCTGCAGCCTATTTACTAATCACCGGGAAACTAGACCTAACTTTCTACGTTGGCACCCTGTTCTTCCTAATTCCTTACAACCTGCTGATGTATGGAATCAATGACGTCTTCGACTATGAAAGCGATCTGAGAAACCCGAGAAAAGGCGGCATCGAAGGAGCCCTTCTTCCTAAAGAAATCCACCGAACCGTGATCTGGTCGGCGATTCTCAGCTGCGTGCCGTTTGTGATCTACCTGGTTGCGGTAGGCAACGTTTACTCAAGCCTTTGGCTCACACTCTTCCTATTCACGGTTATCGCATACTCGGCTAAGAACCTGCGATTCAAAGAGAAACCGGTGCTCGACTCAATTACCTCGGCCAGCCACTTCGTTGGCCCGATGATTTTCGCCCTAGCACTCACCAACCAAAACCTTGCCGACCCAAAAATCACAGCAACCATCGCCGCATTTACCCTATGGGGAATGGCATCACACGCATTCGGCGCCGTGCAGGATGTGAAGGCTGATCGCGAAGGAAACATCGCCAGCATCGCCACATACTTTGGAGCACGCTCAACTACACGGGCAGCAATCGTGATGTACATCGCAGCCGCAATCTACATTTTGACCTTGGGTTGGCCTACCAACCTCATAGCAATCGCTGCCGTTCCCTACGTGGCGATTCTGCTTCCCCACCTGAACATCACCGACGAAACCTGCGAAACCGCCAACAAAGGTTGGAAGCAATTTATCTATCTAAATTTCTTCGCCGGCTTCGTAGTCAACATGGTCATCATCTCTATCTGATTGTCCAGGTAATCAAGAACCTGTTATCAAAACGAGAGGCGCACTTCGAGCACGATAACTTGGTCTTCGGTTTGCGATGTCGATAAACAACGTGACCGTTCGGGCAAGTGCCGATTAGTTTGGCAGTTGCGTTTCCAATCTCATCACCGGAAATCTTTTTGTGGTTATAACCAATCGACGTTGCTAGCTTTTTCCATTTTGGTCCGTGGCCTGCATTCGGTCCTGCTAGGGCGTGGGCTATCTCGTGACGCATCACTTGGTCGATCTCTTGGAGTGAGTGAAGGTCAACGAAGTAGCGCGAAAGAGAGATGAGTTTCTGATCGTATTTGCAAACACCAAGGCGCCGTTTTGCCGAATCCCAACCAAAAGACCAAAGGGACATGTCGAGATGCTTTTCCATCTCTTCTTCCGCAAGTTTTCGAACCAGGTCGTAGCGATCTCCGGTGAACCTGCGGGCACGCTTGGCGGTTGGTCCGAAATCGCGACCTGGTAAAAAACCAGCTTTTGTAATTGCGTGCATCGTCATGGCTTCGGTAAATGGAACAACCGTTTTCAGTGTTGAGAGTTTCCTTGCAAATAAGACTTCCGCGAGAATGAACCTGAACGCCTCGACGTATTCGTAACCTTCGCCCTGTTGCTCACCGTCGACCCAGATCAGGTCGCAAACTTTACTGTCGTCGTCAAAGTTCGAGAGCTCGAAAGACACCAAAAACTGGTCTCGGTTAACCACATAGACGTCCCATGAATTAGGGCCTGTCGGAATGGTTTTTATCGCGTTCATACGCCTCTAAGTTACTGCCAACTGATGACAATGTTGCGGTTTTGTAAAATACTGCCTCAATTGGCCGTTTCGCCAAATTAACAGCAAATTAACAGGTAACTTTTCCTTATGACAAACAAAACCAACCCTGCTTCGGCAGGTGCAATCGAAACCAACGACGTTCAGCCGATTCCTTCGGCAGAACGTCACGGCAAACCGTGGCACCTATTCACAGTTTGGTCGTCCCCGAACCTCGAGTTCGCAACTATATTCATCGGAGCTTTAGCAGTATTTGCTGGCCTAAACGTGTGGCAGGCAATCCTTGCAGTTGCACTAGGTAACGCACTTGCAGCAGTAACCCACGGTTGGTTCTCCAGCTGGGGCCCAAAGTACGGCGTTCCACAGATGGTCCTTGGCCGCACCGCTTTCGGTCGCAAGGGAAACATCATTCCAGCAGCTACCTCGACCTTGGTTGCAGGTATTGGTTGGTTCGCTGTAAACACCACCTCGGGTGCTTTCGCTCTAACCTCGCTAACCAACCTGCCTGTTGCTGTGTCGGTAACCATCATCATCCTGGTTCAGGTTGTTGCTGCGTTCATCGGTCACAACTTCATCCAGAAGTTTGAGCGTTACGCGTTCTTCTACCTAGCAGCAGTATTCGCTTTGGTTAGCTTCATTGTGATCTCGCAGGGCAAGCTAGCTGGCGTTGCCGTAGGCACCGACTTCAAGTGGGGTGCGTTCAGCGTGGGTGTTGCCCTTGCTTACGGTTACACCCAGGGTTGGACTCCTTTCGCAGCAGACTTCACCCGCTACCTTCCAGAGAACAGCTCGCCTCGTGCAGTTGGTCTAGCAGCTGGTCTAGGTAACTTCTCGGCAACCACCCTTCTAATGTCGATTGGTGCAATTGCTTGGAGCGGTGTTGTTGGCGAAGGCCTACCAACCTCTGCTTTCACCGCTGTACTTCCACAGTGGCTAGCAGTTCTAACCCTGATCGGTATTGCAGTAGGTTCGGTTTCGGCCAACGTACTAAACATCTACTCGGGAACCATGTCGTTCATCGCAGCTGGTGTGAAGCTTGGCTTCAAGACCCGCCGCGCAATCATGGTTGTTCTTGCCGGTGTTATCGGTGGAGGTCTTTCTTACTTCGCGGTAGAAGACAACTTCCGTTTCCTATTCGAGCTATTCCTACTAACCGTTGGTTACTGGCTAGCTCCATGGGTAGCAATCCTGGTTGTAGACAAGCTTCTTCGTAAGGGTCAGGACATCCGTCCGTTGATCGCTGAAGACAGCAAGCACGAAAACTGGATTGGTCCAGTGGTATTCGTGCTAACCGTGGCAGTCTCTGTTTACCTGTTCGCTAAGGCTGAAATGCCAACCGTTCAGTTCTACGGAATCTTCACCGGACCTGGCGCCGAAAACGGCGACTGGACCGCACTGGCTGGTGGACTAAGTGCAGCTGCGCTTTACTACGTTCTCTTCAAGCTAGTAAACAAGAAGTAATTCACTAAACGAGAGGCCTCGGCAATGGAATTCAAAGTTGGACAAATCTTCGCAACTGACGAAGAGAAGCTCAGCGTTGCCATTGCCGAGGCTCACCTCGGTCTCTCAGAGGGTGGCATCCCAATCGGTGCTGCACTCTTCGACGAAAATGGTGCACTGCTTGGCAGTGGACACAACCTGCGTGTGCAGGAAGGCGATGCATCGATGCACGGCGAGACCAGTGCGTTTCGTAATGCAGGTCGCCAGAAGAGTTACCGCAAGGTGACCCTTGCCACCAGCCTCTCCCCTTGCTGGTATTGCTCCGGACTGATTCGCCAGTTTGGCATCGGCCGTGTGCTGGTTGGGGATGACAAAAACTTTATGGGCGGACAGGACTGGGTGGCCGAACACGGCGCCGAGGTTCACGTCATGAATGACCCTGGTTTGATCAAGTTGATGGGTGACTTCATTGAGAACAATGATGCGCTCTGGAACGAAGACATCGGCGAAGAGTAAACCTCGCCTAATATTTATCTATGACCAAACGCAACCGCCCTTGGGGCTATCAGGCGCCTGTTGACGCTAGCCCTGCCGAATGGGAACTACATCCAGACACGGTTGCTGTTCGTGGCGGTTTAGCTCGCAGTGGTTTCGGTGAGACCGGCGAAGCGCTTTATCTTTCATCGGGCTTTACCTATGACAGTGCCGAGCAGGCTGCGGCAGCTTTCGCAGACGAAACAGATCACTTTCTTTATTCACGTTTCGACAACCCGACTGTAGCCATGTTCGAACGCCGTTTGGCTGAGCTTGAAGGAGCTGAAGCCTGTAAGGCAACAGCCTCTGGAATGGCTGCGATGTTTGCATCGGTGGCCTGTTTGGTGCAGGCCGGCGACCGCATCGTCGCGTCGATGGCCATGTTTTCTTCCTGCTACGTGGTTCTCACCGAAATCCTGCCAAAGTGGGGCGTTGAGACCGTCCTCGTTGAAGGGAACGATGAAGCCGCCTGGGCCGAAGCACTTGCCAAGCCAACCAAGGCTGTCTTCATTGAGAGTCCAAGCAACCCGCTAATGGAAATCGTGGACATTCGAATGGTTTCCGATCTTGCTCACAAAATTGGCGCTACCGTCATAGTTGACAACGTAATGGCTTCGCCGGTGCTTCAAAGCCCACTGAAGCTCGGCGCGGACGTCATCATGTATTCGGCAACCAAGCACATCGACGGACAGGGAAGAGTCCTTGGCGGCGCGGTGCTGGGCTCGCACGAGTACATCAATGAGCAACTCAAGCCGTTTATTCGCCACACCGGCCCTTCGATGAGCGCTTTCAACGCTTGGGTGTTGCTGAAGTCTTTGGAAACTCTGACCATGAGGGTCGAGCGCATGAGCTCCAACGCATTGGCAATCGCCGAAGCACTCGAGAAGCACCCGAAGGTAGCTTCAGTGAAATATCCATTCTTGAAGAGTCACAAGAGTTACGAAATTGCTAAAAAACAAATGAATGGTGGCGGCTCGATGGTTGCCATAACCTTCGACGCAACAGCAGAGCAGACCTATAAGTTCATGAACGCACTGCAGGTGATCGACATTTCGAATAACCTCGGCGACTCGAAGTCTCTTGCCACGCACCCAGCAACCACAACTCACAAGCGCCTTGGGCCTGAGGTTCGCGCCAAGGCTGGCATTACCGATGGAACGGTTCGTTTGTCGGTAGGTCTTGAGAATGTGGAAGACCTATTGAAAGACCTTCACCAGGCTTTAGACGCTGCTTTCTAGCCCTGAATGTGACCTAGGAGCAACTTGCGCTCAGCGGCTTCTGCACCGATCTCAATTCCGCCTTCGAGTGATTCCATGGCTCGTTCGAAGCGTGCTTCGTCGTCGGTGTATAGGGTTAGCAGCGCCTCACCCTTGGTGACAGATTCACCCTGAACTTTATT
>JBJORE010000053.1:0-5970 GCA_046049565.1 Actinomycetota bacterium | reverse complement strand
TCTTCCATTGGCAAAACCATGGTGTACCCGAGTGCTCGTCCGCGAGGAAGAATGGTGATCTTGCTGACCGGGTCGGAGTTGTTCATCGAAGCTGCAACTAGTGCGTGACCGGCCTCGTGGTAGGCGGTGTTCAGGCGTTCCTGCTCCTGCATAACGCGCGACTTCTTCTGTGGACCACCGATTACGCGGTCGATTGATTCGTCCAAGATTTCATTGGTGATCTTCTTGGCACCCATGCGAGCGGTAAGAAGAGCAGCCTCGTTTAGAACGTTGGCAAGGTCGGCGCCGGTGAATCCAGGAGTTCGTCTGGCGATGACCGCAAAGTCAACGTCGTCGGCGATTGGCTTACCCTTCGAGTGAACCTTGAGAATCTGCTCACGACCGATCAGGTCTGGAGCGCCGACTCCAATCTGGCGGTCGAAACGACCAGGACGCAAAAGCGCAGGGTCAAGCACATCCGGACGGTTGGTAGCAGCAATCAAAATGATGTTGGTGCTTTCTTCAAAGCCATCCATCTCTACAAGAAGCTGGTTCAGAGTCTGCTCACGCTCGTCGTTGCCACCGCCGATACCGGCACCGCGGTGACGGCCAACAGCATCGATTTCGTCGACGAAGATGATGGCTGGAGCGCTCTGCTTGGCCTGGTTGAACAGGTCGCGAACGCGAGATGCACCAACGCCAACAAACATTTCAACGAAATCGGAACCCGAGATGCTGAAGAATGGAACACCGGCTTCACCGGCAACGGCCTTGGCAATCAGGGTTTTACCGGTTCCCGGAGGGCCGTAAAGCAGTACGCCGCGAGGAATCTTTGCGCCTACCGCTAGGAACTTCTTTGGTTCCTTTAGGAATTCTTTGATCTCTTCAAGTTCTTCAATGGCTTCGTCGGCACCGGCGACGTCTTTGAAGGTTACCTTGGTGCTCTCTTTGTTGAACTGCTTGGCACGAGACTTGCCAAAGTTCATGGCACGGCTGTTGCCGCCGGCCGCGCCAGACATTAGGAAGTAAAAGATTCCACCGATTAGCAGAATTGGGAAGATGCTACCTAGAAGCCCTAGGTACCACGGGGTGTTTGGAACTTCATCATTGAATCCGTCAACGATTGAGGCTTCTTGAATAGCCTGGGCAACCTGGGTGCCACGAGCACTAATAAAGAAGAACTGAACAGTCTTGCTGCTGGTCTTGGCATCGGTGCCGATTAGGTCGATGTCAACGCGCTGCTCGCCGTCGTAGACCTTGACGCTCTTGGCTTTGCCGTCCTTGAGAAGTTGAATTCCATAGCTGGTGTCAACCTGCTTGTAGGTAACGGTTGAGCCGAGTGATGAGCCAATAAAGATGGCAATAACGGCGGCAGCGATCCAAAGGATTGGACCCTTTAGCAACTTCTTCATGTTTTCAGACAAGGACTTTAGCCTCTCCCTTTTTCTAGGTGTTCAGGGGGAATAACCTCAAGGCTACCTTCTGAACTTCCCCAAATTTAGTGTTGTTCGCCAAGGGTGGAATTGGCTTACGAGTAAACCTTTGGAGCCAGGATGGCAACACCCTTGAGTGTGCGATAGCGTTCGGCGTAATCGAGACCGTAGCCAACCACGAATTCGTTTGGAATGTCGAAGCCGACCAACATGACATCAACTTCTACCTTGGCTGCCGCTGGTTTGCGAAGCAGGGCAACGATTTCAACCGATGCTGCTCCACGAGCCTTGAGGTTAGCAATAAGCCATGACAAGGTGAGGCCAGAGTCGATGATGTCTTCGACGATTAGTACGTGACGACCGAGGACGTCGGCGTCCAGGTCTTTGAGAATTCGAACAACACCGGAAGATTGGGTGCCTGAACCGTATGAAGAAACTGCCATCCAGTCCATGGTTACCGGGATTTGCATGGCGCGCGATAGATCTGCCATGAACATGACTGCACCCTTGAGAACGCCAACAAGTAGAAGGTCTTTGCCCGCATATGTCTTGTCTAGTTCGGCTGCCAATTCGGCAACTCGAGCGTCAATCTGTTCTCCGGTGACAAGCACCTCGGTGATTTGGTCAGTTACCTTTTCTAGATCCACTTAGCAAGCTCCAGGTTTGAGTGTTTTTGTGCTTTTGAAGACGATGTTCTCGCCCGTTCTCTCTACTCTAACGCTTGGCACGGCTAGCGGTTTCTGTCCGTGCCAATTAGTTACCAAACGGTCGATTTCAAGCACATGGGAGCGATGGAAGTGTCCGCCGAGCGTTGTTCCCGCCAGACGAATCACTCGGTACCTAATGGCAGGCTTCAAGTCCGCGAGCGCAGTTACGTTTGCGGTGAGAGAAGTTGGTCCGGCTTTGACCAGCTCGTGGTAAGCGTGCTCTGCTAAGTGGTCCAAAACTTCGTCATCCTCGCGAAGTTGGTCAGCGGTTCTGGCCAAAGCCTCGGCAATGCCAGGGCCAAGGTTTACTTCCAATACCGGTAGCACCAGTTCGCGAACTCGCACCCGAGCGAACCGTTCCTCACTGTTATGCGGGTCAAGCCAAACCCTAAGGTCGGCATCTTCACAAGCCTGCACAGTGGTTTCTCGCGTGATTCCGAGCATCGGTCTCAGGTATCGACCGGTGAGTTCAGCCATGCCACTGAGGCTTCTAGCTCCAGAGCCGCGAGCCAAACCTAGAAGCACCGTCTCGGCTTGGTCATCGCGGGTGTGCCCAAGTAGCACGTATTTTGCGTCAAGTTCGGCGGCAACTTCGTCGATTGCTTCGTAACGAGCCGAACGCGCGGCTGCTTCAAGGCCGCCTTCGGAACCCACATTGACTCGGACGATGTGCACCGGATTGAAACCGAGCGCATCCAATTGAGTCTTTGTCTCCATGGAAACCGTCGCGGTGATTTCTTGAATTCCGTGGTCAACAATCACTGCTCCGATGCGCAATCCCAGCTTCGGCCCTTCGAAGGCAAGAGCGGCAGCCAAGGCCATGGAGTCTGGGCCACCCGAGCATGCCACCAAAACTAGATCACCGGAAGTGACCCCGTGACGTTCAAAACTTTCTCGCACGGCACGGCGAACGTCGGCCACACTCGGGGTCAATCTGTTTCGCCTAGTCATGCGTCTCTTTCGGTAGACTCTTTGGCATCAAGCCTATTTAGGAGAACCATGGGTTACGAAGTAGTTATCGAAATTCCTCGCGGAAGCCGCAACAAGTATGAGGTCGACCACGAGACCGGTCGTGTGCACCTTGACCGCGTTTTGTTCACCCCTTTTGTGTATCCGGTGGACTACGGCTACTTCGACAAGACCCTCGGTGGCGATGGCGACCCGCTAGACGCTCTGGTTCTCCTGGAGTTCCCAGTTTTCCCTGGCGTGGTAGTTGACGTTCGTCCAGTTGCCGTTCTTCCTATGGAAGACGACGGCGGAATCGACGAGAAGTTGGTCTGTGTTCCAACCAAGGACCCTCGCTGGTCACACATTCAGGACCTAGCCGACATCCCAGAGCAGACCAAGAACGAGATTGAGCACTTCTTCACTCACTACAAGGACCTTGAGCCTGGTAAGTGGGTAAAGGTTGGCCAGTGGGCTGGCAAGGACGCTGCCGAAAAGCTAGTTAAAGAAGCTCAGGAACGCTACGTTCACTAGGCACTAGGACGCGCTGCGTAAGGAAATAGTTCTCCCCAACGCATCGGCACTTCTCGAACAAAGGCGCCTGGGCGCGGTGCTTCGATCATGCGGTTGTTTCCGCTGTAAATCACGATGTGGTATTTATCGCCGTCGAAAGCGCTAGAACGTGAGTAGAACAATAGGTCACCCGGTTGTCGGTCACGAAGCGGCACCAACTGCTTACGCTGTGCGGCAAGGCGGAATTGAGCAACCACCGAGTGCCAGCTGATATAGATGCCGGCAGCCTTTTGGTAGGTGGTCATGGTGAGACCCGAGCAATCCCAGTAACTCATTCCGGCACCACCGAAGACGTACCGTTCACCAATCTGAGCCCTGGCAAACTTCAAGACTTTGTCGACCACAACTGGATCGGCATCCTGCACTGTGTAAAGGGAAGGAGCGGTAAGCACGCTTCCCGAGTTGCCGGCGTTCTGACGAGCTTCGGCCGCTAGACCTTCGGCACGGCGTCGTTCCAAATCGGCACTTGTTTTTTGGAGAACCGCCAGTTGCTTATAGAAAGTGTCCTGAGCAGCTTTGTTAGCAATAATTTGTGCGGCTAAAGCGTTTGCAGCCGAAGCGGCCTTGTCGAATGAAGCCTTGGCCACTTTTGCCTTAGCAGCCATGTCAACTTTGGCAACATTCAGCTGGTCGGTGACGGCCTGAGCATAGCGTTGCTTTTCAACAGCTTTGCGATAGGTGGTGTCGTTCTGCTTGGCGAGACGGTCGCGTGCCCCAAGCTGATAGAGCAGGTTATCTGCCTGGCCGGCCTGCAAGAAAAGTGAGACCCCGCTACCGCTAGCGCCACTTCGGTACATCTGCGATGCGATCTGAGCAAGGCGGGCTTTCGCTGAATTAGCTTGAGCGTTTGCAACATCTGCCTGACCCTGCAGTAGAGCAACTTTAGAGGCGATCTCGTTCAGCGCCTGCTTCGCCTGGTTGTATTTTTCACCAAGGACCAAGGCCGCGTCTGAAAGTTTGTCTTCTTCTTTAGCTTGCTGCGCCAAAATCGTGTTGAAACGAGCAATCAGAGCCTTCTTTTTGGCAACGTTCTTCTTTGCTGCGTTCACTTCAGCCCAGGTTGGATAACTTGGAACCGCCCAGCTTGGCGCGAGCACCGAACCGCCAACGGCAACGGAAGTGGCGAGGATGATTACCCCCAGCGCTCGCCAAAAACGTGCCATTTTCTTCATCTAATAAAACTAGCATCGGGGGTTGGCAACGTTCCTTAAGGGAACCTGAGAATCGCGAGGTTGCAACTTTCAGGAAATCTCAGTAATCTTGACCCTTGGTGCTATCAAGTATCAAAGCTTTGTAGGCCCCATCGTTTAGAGGCCTAGGACACCGCCCTTTCACGGCGGCAGCACGGGTTCGAATCCCGTTGGGGTCACCACAAGGCGATGATTCGAGTAGCAACATCTGGTCCTGTAGCGCAGTTGGTTAGCGCGCCGCCCTGTCACGGCGGAGGTCGCGGGTTCAAGTCCCGTCAGGATCGCTGGGTTGTTGAGAAACTACCTATGGCTCTGTAGCTCAGTTGGTAGAGCGAACGACTGAAAATCGTTAGGTCACCGGATCGATGCCGGTCGGAGCCACGAAAATCCCGAATCTCACGACTCGGGATTTTTGCTTTAAAGCAATAGTGTGAAGAGATGCTTTCCATTGTTCTCGGCTTCGCATCTTCCGTGGTCTACGGGTTCGCTGACTTCTTTGGTGCAATTGCGTCTCGCAAAATCAACGCAATGTTGGTTACGTTGATTGCCGGTGTCAGCGGTCTAGTGTTCCTCTTAATCCTTAGCCCATTCTTTGGTCTGCCAATGAGCCCTATGGCTATGTTCTGGGGCGCTTTGGCCGGGGTGGTTTCAGCGGTTGCAATTACTGCCCTTTACGCCTCGCTCGCGATTGGGCCGATTTCAATCATCTCGCCTCTTGGGGCAATCATGTCTGCCCTTGTACCGATGGCCTTCGGATTTGTATTCGTCGGTGAGCGATTCTCAACCGGCGGCGTCTTGGCACTCATCGGTATCCTCGTGGCAGTTGGAATGGTGGGTTTCGTGCCTGGCAAAGACGTGAGGTTGCCAACCCTCAAAGGTCTACTGCTTGGAATAACCGCTGGTTCTTCGATCGGTGTACTTCTTATTTGTATTGATCAGGCTCCGGCGGATTCCGGTCTGACGCCGGTTGTTTTTCTAAGAGCTTTCAGCATCGTGGGAATTGCCGCGATGATGTTGGCCAACCGAGCTCGAGGAAACCGCGTTGAATTCACTGGTCACGACAAGAAATCTTGGCAGGCCACAATCCTGGCCGGGGTTATGGATTCGACCGCAAACATACTGTTTCTAAATGCGATGCGAGCT
>JBJORE010000052.1:0-6115 GCA_046049565.1 Actinomycetota bacterium | reverse complement strand
CGCAACGCCTGGGAAGCCAAGATTGGCAAGTTCAAGAACGCCATCGTTCCAAACGTTGACACCAGTCACGACTTCATCGCTGATCTTGAGAGCGGCAAATACGACCACATCAAAGACAAGCCAATCGTCACCTACTGCACCGGCGGAATCCGTTGCGAAGTTCTATCAGCAGTAATGATCAAG
This sequence comes from Actinomycetota bacterium, assembly GCA_046049565.1. Taxonomy (GTDB): domain Bacteria; phylum Actinomycetota; class Actinomycetes; order Actinomycetales; family Microbacteriaceae; genus Rhodoluna. The sequence continues at coordinate 5,932 of JBJORE010000052.1, read as the reverse complement.
CGCGGCTTCAAAGAGGTTTACCAAATCGATGGCGGAATCGTTCGCTACGGAGAATCTCAGGGCGACAAGAGCCTTTGGGAAGGTTCGCTCTACGTCTTCGACGACCGCATGAACATCAACTTCACCGACGAAGCGAAAACCATCGGTGAATGCGAGAAATGCTCAGGAGCGACTTCCAAGTTCCGCAACTGTGCCAGCCTCTCCTGTAAAGACCTAATCCTGCTCTGCGACGACTGTGCAAATGTGGACGAAAACCTGGCCTGCCAACCGAATCACACTCGCGGTAAGCGAATCGGCCAAGTCGGCTAAAATCTCAAAAACAGAAGGCCTCCAGCATTTCGCTGGAGGCCTTCTGCCATCAATGGGTTAGGAGGGTGAAACGTTTTTTAATTAGTGGTAGCTGCAGCCGCTGGTGCAGTCACAGTTACTGTCTGGCTCGAGGAGACCTTTACTAGATCAGCGGTGTAGGTTCCTGGGTGCAAACCTGGAACGGTAACCTTTACCGATCCGGTTCCAGTCACTGCTAGAACAATGGTCTTGTTCTTTTCTGGACCCTTACCAAACGAGTATGTAGTGGTTGAGTTGGTAGCAGCAGGGGTAGCCGCCTGAGAAACGACTAGCTTGTAGGTTGCTCCGTCGTCCGGGACCTCAACGGTGATGTCCTGAGACACGTGGACATCGTTTGCCTTTTCTTGGTGCTTTCCACCCTTGCCTGGACCCTTCTTTCCAACTTGCTCAGCTGAGAAGGTGTTGTGTGGTTGCGATGGAGCTGCAAGCGATGGTGTTGCAATTGCAAGACCGGTTACTAGCGATGCCGCCAGTGCGATTCCTGCGGTTTTTGCGATGTTCTTCTTATCCATGTCATTTCCTTTCGTTGCTGACAAGAATCAGACTAGGAAAGTGTTTTGGGAAAACAACCCAAACTCAGGTTGCTCCTAGTTTCTGCACAGGAACCTCACAGAAAGAAAGATGCCCCGAACAAACGTCCGAGGCATCTCGCTTTTCATAGATGTTTATGGAGTCGTGGTCTAACAAACAAAGAGATCAATGAACCAGTCACAGGAACCAGTGCAATTACTAACACCCAAAGAATCTTGGTTTGTACGTCGGATTTCCGGTCTAAGACCAAGAGCACCAAGGATAGTGCTGTGAGAATTGCAGGTCCATAAATACGAAGGATCCAGGTGACACCTGACAAATAGTTTCCCCAATCCCCGCTCATTTTTTGTACGCGTAACCCGTGGCGTCGACGTAACCAGAGAAGATACTATCGAATGATCCGCTGCCCGAGAAGATTACGGCGTGGAATCGGCCGGTTAGCGTTCGGACGTAGGGTGTTCCAGGGTCAGTGCAGGCCGTGTTTGTTAAGTCCATTCCAAATGCCGAGTCCACGAAGCATTGCAATGTGCCTCGCTTACCCGAATACAGTTGGGTAACCCAGACTCGACTGTAATCGTAATAGAAACGCCCACTGATAACCACGTCATAAGACCCGCCCGTATTTGGGAACTTGAATGAGTAAGTCTTGGTATAAATCGTTGCTGCCAGTGGTGTAATCGACTGCAATTGTGGGATTGACATGGCGGTTAACGCTGCAACTTCCTCCTGGCTGGCAATTTCCTCTTCCCCGGTTACTATTTCTTCTGCTGGATTGCATTGGCTAGGAGTTTCAGATTGTGAATCTGAAACAACCAACACTTCGAGGCAATCATTTCCAACTGTGTTCACCAACTGAACTGGATCAGGATTCGGCTCAATAGTCTCTGCGTTTGCACCAGCGGCTGAAAACATGCTTGCACTCAAACAAAAAGCAAGCAAAAACTTTCTAGGTGATCTTTTCATTTTTCTCTTTCTAAATCCCACAGCATCGAGGGCCGGATTTTGTTATGTGCGTCACTTTTATTTCGCTATTTACTGAACCCCCAACCATGAGGGTGAAAACAACCATGATGGTTATTAATTTCATAGTTTCCTCCTTACTGTCAATATAGTCATGATTTGTAAAGAATTGTCAAGTTGTTTAGAATTGCACTATGCAAAATTCAGGCAACAAGGTCTCCGAGGTTCTCAGGGTCGCGCGCATAAACGCTGGATTTAGCTTGGCTCAAGTAGCCCATGGCATTTGTTCAGAAAGTTACCTGTCGCTCATCGAAGCGGGCAAAAGGGCGCCTAGCAAGAAAATTCGAGACCAGCTTCTAGGCCGTCTTCAGCTCCAAGGCGAAGGCATTATGCCGGATACGCTTTCGCTCGACTTTCGCATTGCAGAGATGGCCTTGAAAATCGGCGACTTGGCCGCGGCTGAAAACGCATTGATCGCTATTGAAGTTCCCGAGGAACGCAAATTTGTCGAGGCGTTGCGAAACGAACTCAAGGGAAACTTAGAGGTGGCATTGGCTCTGCTAAAGGAATTATCTGCACGACCCGTCTTGGGTCTACTGAGAACAAAAATCTCATTGGCACTCACTCGAGTCAGTCGAGATGTTGGATTCACTGATCAAGCCATCGCTTACGGAGAAGAGGAGCTCGCGCGAGATCGAGAGGAAATTTCGGAAGAGTCTGAAAGTTCATTACTGGAATTGCGAGCAGTTCTATCCAGCTGTTACCTGGTGAAAGGGAATATTCCGCGAGCACTTTCTATTGCTACAGAAATTTCGGTTCCCGACAGTGACTCGTGGGAAAAGGTGGTAAGTCTCTGGGCTAAAGCCAGTGCAATGGGGGTAAACGGCGATTTCACTGGAGCATTGAATGCTTCCAATCTTGCAATCGACATTTGCAAAAGAATTGATAGGCCAATCGCTGAGGCCCGTTTAACGCTTACCGCACTGGAGTGCCGAATCGAGTTGGAAGAGATTTCGGAAGAGACCTTCTTCGAGTTCCAACAAATCATCGAATTTTTTAGGTCAAAGTCTTTAAAATTCGATGTTGCCGAAGGTTTGCTCATTGAGTCAAGGGCCCACTACCTTGTTTCAAATTATCGTAAAGCAGAGCTGGCACTTGATGAAGCTTTGGTTAGTGTTGGTCAAGAACCGTCGGAACTAAAGGTTCGAATTCAAATCGCGATGAGTGAATGTTGTCTCGCAAGCGAATCCCTCGTGAAAGCGCGCAAGTACTTAGACGTTGCTCGCAGCGAACTTGAGAATTACCTCAACGTTTCACCGACTATGGCTTCATCCTGGCGTCAAATCGGACAGATTTACACTCAGTTAGGGGATGTTGCACAAGGCTACGAGTGTTTGCTTAGAGCAACAGAAGTGCTTGGGCTCAAAACTAGGGCAACCGCAACTCTAAGGGAGCGTTCATAAAGTATCGCTACTTGTTGGCTTTTCTTCCTGCTGCAAACCAGATGATTCCGCCGATTGGATTGAGAATCACGACCACAAGCGTCCAGAGAAGTTTTGTGTTTTGCTCGGCTTTCGACTTCCAAAGATCTACTAGCGACCAAACGGCGATTCCGAAGTAGATGATTATGAAGGCGCTGAAGGTTGCGTCAGCGGCTACTGGCATTAATGGATTCATTTATCCCCCTAAATGGATTTGTAAGTTGATACTAACAACAGCCGATTATCAGGGTCGAAGGTTAAACTTAAAGCCCTATAAGGATTGGTATCTCACTTGGGTTTTCTAGACAAGATTGAGAAGGCTATTGAGGGTGCTGTTACCGGCGCTTTCAGTAAGACCTTCAAGTCTGAGCTTCAACCTATCGAGATTGGCTCAGCGATTAAGTCGCACATGGATGCCAACGCAGCCATTGTTAGCCGCGACCGCATTCTGGTGCCAAATCAATTCGAGATCACTCTTTCTACTGCCGACTTTGGTCGCTTCAAGCTAATCTCTGAGCGCTTGAACCAGGAACTTCGCAGTCAGGCCCAGGCCCACGCTGCTAAACAGGGTTACCAGTTCGCTGGCACCTTGACTATCTCGTTGGCGGAGTCATCGAACATTGGAATTGGCCAAGTGTTTGTGAAGGCGTCAAGCCCTGCCATTGCGCCTTCAGATGTTGAGTGGATGCCTCGCCTAGAGGTAGTTGGCGACGGTTTGACCTTCGAGATTGTGAAGTCGCGAACTTCGGTTGGTCGCGATGCTTCTTCAGACATCCAAATCAACGACACCAGCTTGAGCCGCCAGCACTTTGAAATTGTTTGGGATGGCAAGAAGGCTGGCATTCGCGACCTAGGTTCAACCAACGGAACTTTCCTCGGCGATACGCGCGTGAACGAATTGGCTCTTCCAACCGACTCCGTGATCAAGGCCGGTCACAAGACTTTCGTGTTCAGGGTTGTGGCTAAGGCGGTGGCTAGTTGAGTGAATTAGCGCTGTTCCTGCTTCGCATTGGTCTGGTTGCCGTGCTCTGGATCTTTGTGTTCAGCATCATCTCGGTAATCCGCAGCGACCTGTTTGGCCAGAAGGTTGCTGGCAAAGCTGCCAAACTGAATGCAACTCAAGTGGTTTCTCAGGCGAACATCCCTAACCCGCCGACCGGTCCGGTTCGTGTGCTTCAGGAATCGAACGCGCCAAGCAGTAAGACCGCAACCAAACTGGTAATTACCGAAGGTGAAAACGCTGGTCGGGAAATTCCACTGGACGGCCGTGAGCTCCACATCGGTCGCGCAGTAAACAGCGATCTGGTAATTACCGACGAATACGCTTCGACCCAGCACGCCAAATTAGTGTTGATCAACGACGAGTGGTTGGTTCAAGACTTGAATTCGACCAACGGAACCTTCCTCGGTGGCGTCCGTGTTGGCATCCCTGCGGTTGTGAAGTTGAACACCCCGGTCAAGGTGGGTAAGACCGTCTTTGAGCTGAGGGCCTAATGAGCATCGCACTGATCAGTGCTGCCGACTCCAACGTTGGCAAGGTTCGATCTTCTAACCAGGATTCGGGTTATGCCGGTTATCAAATGTTTTTCGTTGCCGACGGTATGGGTGGTCACGCCGGTGGAGACATTGCTTCCGCAATTACCGCCCAACGCATGGCACAGATGGATGCACAATATGTTTCGCCAGATGATGCCGGTGCTGCCATGCTTGCGAGCATCTTGGAAACCAACCAAACGCTGACTGAGACGGTTGCCGGACATGGTGAGCTGTCGGGAATGGGAACCACCTTCTCTGGAATTGTTTTCGTTGAAGACAAGGTTGTGGTTGGTCACATTGGTGACTCACGCGTTTACCTGTGTCGTGATGGAAAAACTATTCAGGTGACCAAGGACCACACCTTCGTGCAGCGCTTGGTTGAACTCGGACGCATCACCGAAGAAGAAGCACTTACTCACCCCAGACGCAATGTGTTGCTTCGAGTAATCGGAGATAACAACGAGCCTCCGCAGTTGGACTTCCAAGTTTTGACTGCACAGCCTGGCGACCGTTGGATGATGTGTTCAGACGGTTTAAACGGGTACGTTTCGGATGCCATCATCCACATGAACCTTTCCAGTGAGCAGTCTCCAGCCGAAGCGGTTGATCTTCTGATCGGTGAAGCTTTGGAAGCGGGCGCGCCAGACAACGTCACTGTGGTTGTGGTTGATACGGTTCCCGCTGCTCTCGGTCAGGTAATTGAACGCGAAGCAAAGTTTGTTGGTTCGGCTTCTAGCGATGTGGTCATCGAGCAGGCTAAGGGCCGATCGATTGTTGGGCTCAAGAACCTATTCGGCGACATCAGTGGCCTTGAAGGGCAAGACCGTCAGTTTGTTCCAGAATCTGGTGCTGGTTTCGATCGCCTAACCAAAGAGGCTCAGCGAAGCTTGCGCTCACGTCGCCTGCGTCAGATTGCGACCATCTTTGGATTGACTCTTCTGGTAGTGGCTGCTGGTTGGCTTGGCTACAGTTACACACAAACCAAGTTTTACGTGGCTGAATCAAATGGCCATGTTGCTATATACAAAGGTATTCGTGAAGAACTAATCGGGTTCAAGTTTTCTTCCGTTTACCAA
>JBJORE010000051.1:0-6120 GCA_046049565.1 Actinomycetota bacterium | reverse complement strand
ACGGGTCACCCCTCATTCATCATGAGCGCCTCGTTCAGCAACCAGGTTCTCGCTCAGATAGACATCGCCACTAAAGGTGCCAGCATGTCGAAGAGCGTCCATCTCATCAGCAAAGAACACGACGAGAAGGTTGCACGCCTACACCTACCAGCTCTCGGCGTTGAACTCACCGAACTGACGTCATCGCAGGCTCGCTACATCGGGGTTCCGATTCAAGGACCTTATAAGACAGACCACTACCGCTACTAGATGCGGTCTACCGAGCTGGGAAAGCTGAAATCTTGAGAAACATCGCGGCTGGGTGGGAAACCGATTTGGCGATACTTCGTCACGGTGGCTCTTCTATTGACGAATTCCCCGATCACTTATTAATCAGAACGCCACATAATCCCAACTACCACTGGGGAAACTTCATTTTGATCTCAAATAATGAAGCCCTGGGAGATGCCGCCAGGTGGGTGCAAACATTTCGGGATGCCTTCCCCGATTCCAAATGGGTATCAATCGGGATGTCGGAATACCCTACAAACCCTGAAGCCTGGAAAGAATTCGACCTAGAACTTGAGCGGATGGAAGTGCTGAAGACTGACATTCAACCGGCCTTCCCTGAAATTGACCCGAACTACACGTCGAGGATTTTGGGTGGAAAAGATTGGGATGCCCTATTGGAAAGGGAGATCTCGGAAAACTTGAAGTCGGGTAGCCACGACCCAGAGACTTTTGATCCTTTTATACGTCGTACAATCGAGAGCTACAAAGACCTAAGTAATCGAGGCTTGGCGTCTTGGTTCGGAGCATTCCACGGAACCGAATTGGTGGCTGACCTAGGAATCGTAGTTTGTGGTGAAACGGCTCGATACCAGTCCGTGCAAACCGATGAGAATCACAGAAAAAGAGGCTTGGCATCTCACCTACTAGGGAGGGCTGCTCTATGGGCCTCCGAAAGAGGTTGCAGTTCGTGGGTGATCGTGACGGAGTCAACAAACGATGCTGGTCGCGTTTACCGAAAAGCGGGATTCACCCCCGACTTGGAAACCGTGACCGCATATCGAGTGGAAAAGTAAAAACCCCGCGAGACGTGAGATTCTGCGGGGTTTTCGTGCGCTTGGAGGGACTCGAACCCCCAACCTTCTGATCCTTAGGAACAGTCTGACTAGACACTTATGGACTTGTACCCCCCTTTTTTTATAAGGGGTCTAGGCGATTAGTTGTCTCAATGAATGGCCGGGACTATCGCTCAATTAATTTCGGTAAGTCTATTTGACTGACTAAAACTCATTGGCGGCGCTTGTGGCGTTTGCTGCTTTGCAGAAGACTTCCAAGAACCATAAGAAGAATTGCAAAGCCGGCGGTGAGTGCCAAAGCATTTCGGTCAGTTCCCGTGCTTGCCAAATTCGCAGACTGCCAAACAGCAGTCAAATTCGTGTCCTGGGTAAGGCTTGCAATGCTTGCCCCAGGCTTGTAAGTTCTAACACCATCTGACCAGCCCGCAAGACGCTTGCCCGAAATATTCAAGTTTTGGCCACTTGCCAATGTAACGCTGCTTCCGTAGGCGATGCTGCGATCTTCCGGAAGAACACCCCTTGCTCCATTACCAATCAGGTAGGTGACTCGAAGGTAGACCGGAGTCCAGACTGCTGAAAGGGTAATGTCGCTTGCTCCGACCACAATCTGGTCTCCAGCTTGGTATAGGTTCGCTCCATCAGACCAACCATTGAAAATAAATCCAGCCGGGTTGACCGTGTTCACAGCGACTGTCAAAACCGTGTCGGTGTTAAGGTTCGCCTGGCTTGGGGCGGTTCCTGATACCTGACCAAGTGCGTAGGTAATGCGGTGAGACTGTGCAGTCCACCGAGGGTAAAGCACAAGTTGATCTGGAGTCGAAGCAGTTACCGAAAGCGACTGGTTGGCTGTATAGGTTGTTGTTCCATCGGTCCAACCAGCGAAATCGTAACCAGCTTTAGTAAGGCTGCTAGCTGGCACCGAGTAGGTTTCATCGGTCTGGACATAGGAAGTTTCAGGAAGAGTTCCATTCGCACCACCAGCATAGGCATAGCTGATGGTGTGGGTCTTAGCAGTCCAAGAGGCAACAAAGTTCATGGCGTTTGGCTGAGCTGTGAAAGTTGTCTCTTCGCGGTAGGCCGAAGAACCAAGAGTCCAGCCTGAGAAGTTGTATCCAGGCTTTGAAAGATCAGCAGGGGATGGCAAGGTGAAATCCTGATCAGTTTGTACGTCAGCTTGGGTTGGAGGAGTTCCAACTCCGGTACCAGCCGAGTAGGTAACGTGCTGGTTTGCTGCCAACCAAGCTGTGTTGAAGTTAGTGTCTCCAGCACCCTGGTGGTAAGAACCGCCAGGTGCAGTGTTGATGAGACCATCAAACCAGTACTGCAAGGTGTAACCGCTTCGACTAATTCCAGATGTCGACGGCAGGTTGAAGTTGTCATCGGTGGCTGCAGTCTGGGCGGCCGGCAGTGTGCCTGAAGCACCGTTGGTCAGGAAATACTTTACGTTGTAGATGTTCGCGATCCACTCGGCGGTGAAGACGAGAGATGAGCTTGGCACGTCAAAGTGGTCGCCAGGAGCGAAGAATCGTCCATCGCCGGTCTTCCAACCAACAAACGTGTAGCCGGTGCGTGAAAGACCAGTTCCGTCGGCAACCGTGAGGTCATCACCAGTGTGCGCGCCGCTCACAGTCGGAACGGTTCCCAGGCCAGAGCCAAGTGCATACGTAATCGATTGAAGGTTTCCAGACCACTCGGCAACGAAAACAAAGTCGAATGTGGTTGCCATATAGGTCGCACCCGTCTGGTAAGTCTGACCAGTGCGTACTAGCTTCCAACCTGCAAATGTATAACCAGGTTTGGTGAGTGTTCCAGCATTAGCAACCACAACGTTTTCGCCGGTTAGAACCGTGTCGTCAGCTGGAACGGTGCCAGATTCTCCACCCTGCTTTAGGTAGCGAATAGTGTGTGAGTCAGGTAGCCACTTTGCCACTAAGAAGACATCCGAAGTGCCTACGTTGAAAACGTCGCCTGCTTTATAGATCTTTTGTGATCCGGTAGCCCGCCAGCCACCAAAGTGGTAACCGGGAACCGAAAGCGCAGATCCGCTTGCAATTGTAAATTGCCCATCGGTGTCAACGTTTGCTTGAGTTGGAAGTGAACCACTCGCGGCAACAGAATGCGCGTATACGATTCGGTGGGAAATTGGAGCCCAGGTTGCAGTTAGAGAAACCCCGTGATCGGTAACCGAGTAACTTCCACCTGCTGCAGTGATAGTTCCATCCTGATCACGCCACCCAGCGAATGTGTAACCCTCGCGGCTGAATTGTGTAGCCGAGTTCAACTGAACGGTGCTGTAGCTGTTTGGTCTAACCGATGAAGGTTGAGTTCCGCTGGTTGCGCCGGTGATGTTGTAGGTCAAGTTATATGACAGTTGTGTCCACTTGGCAAAAAAAGTAGCCGAAGTGGTAGGAACTCTGAAGATATCTCCTGGCTGGTAAGTGGTGCTTTCTTCTTCCGACTCCCCGGTGCCTAAAGACCAACGCGAGAACTGGTATCCCGAGCGACTAAAACCTGAGTTGCTAGGCAATGTAATAGTCGTGCCGGTGGCAGCTGTGATTGTGGCAGGCGTTGTGCCTGTACCGCCGTTTAGGTTAAACGAGATTGAGTTGTCATTTGGGGCCCATAAAGCGGTTGCGGTTAGGTTCGAAGCGCCCACGGTCAGCGACGAGTTCTGAAGGTAAATTACCGAGTCAACTTCCCAGCCTATCTGGCGATAGCCCGCGCGGGTGAACTGCGCAGTGGCGTAGGTAATTAGGGTGTGGTTCGAGTCAGTTGCGGCAGTGCGCGTTAATGAAGAACCGGTTCCTAATCCTGGAACATAAGTAATCGTTTGAGAGCTCGCCGTCCAATGCGGAGTAAAAACTCCTGATGTGAGTGGCATTGGCCAAGTGAAGTTCGGCAAAATTGTGGAAGTTCCTGGCGCAATTAACCAGTCGGAATATGTGTAGCCAGGTCGGGTAAATGCCGAGGTCGATCTCGTAGTTACAAGGTCATATGGGCGGTGGCTCTCAACGATTGGTGAACCACCATATACAGGGTCGTAGGTAAGGGTCATTGGATCTGAACCCTGAACCCAGGTTGGTGGGTTGGTGGTTCCGAAGTTCGAGGTCATTCCCGATGGTCCGGAATCGTAAGTAGTAGTTCCAGTTCCCTCCGAGAAGGTGTATTTCAATAGTGAAGTTAGGGAAGCTGGATATAGACCGTTCGAAATTTCGACGTTGTCCAATTCACCGTGGAAAGCACGAGAAACGTAGAACTGGTTCGTAGAGGTGTTGAACTCTCGCCCAAGATACAAAGGCTGGTCGGAAGCATAAGCATCGGTTGAAACTCCGAAGCTGGTTGAGGTGTCGGTCAGTGTTCCATCAATGTAGATGCGAATGACTTGACCGTCATAGGTTGCCTTGACGGTAGCCCAACGGTTTACCGGAAGCGTCGTGTTTGAGAAGAAAACGCGGTTCGCTGCGTTACCGGCCATTCTCATTGCGAGAGCCGGTTTACCCTGAGCCATACAGAGGCAATATCCGGTCTGAGCAGCGTTGCCATCTGAAGATGGTCGAGAAACTAGTCCAACATAGTCGCCGGTTCCATCCCAACGAACGTCGGCCGAAATCGTGAAGTTCTTAGTCAAAGTAGGGGCAGTCGCGCTCTGGCTCATTCCGCTGCCTACAACGCTTTGGCCGTTGAAGCGAAGTGCGAAGTTACCTGCTGCGGAAGCGACATTGCTAACAAGAGCGACCTGCGAGAAGACGGTTACGAGGAGCGCCAACGTAGAGATAATCGCAGTTAATTTTTTGCGCACAGCAACCCGAACCTTTTATTTAACAGAATCAAATTTCCGAACAAGTCTACATAGGTGAAGAGTTGAGAACGAATTTATTTCTCAGGGCTAACGAACGACGTAATACAAGGACATGACAACTATTTGCCTGTCTAAATTGAAATTACGAGGACCAACTCAACCACCGAGCCAGCTAGAAACCACTCCAATACCGCATTGCGGATTCCAACCAGATGTTTAATAAGTGACCGCCTACAAAGCGGGAAAGTAAAAACCCCGCGAGACGTGAGATCCTGCGGGGTTTTCGTGCGCTTGGAGGGACTCGAACCCCCAACCTTCTGATCCGTAGTCAGATGCTCTATCCGTTGAGCTACAAACGCTTGGGTGTTGCGCTAAGCAACTTGAACAGTTTACTTGATTCACTCATTGTGCGCTAGTGGCAGTAATTCAGAGCACATGGGGAGGATGATGGAGACATGGCTATTGAACAACCGACATATAAAGTGCTCAACACCAAGAGCGGCATTGAGGTTCGTGACTACGACGAATACTGGATTGCTGAGTGCCGTGTTGATAACGTCGACGATTTGGGGATGGCTTCAAGCAGAGCTTTCCGTTACCTCTTCAACTACATCAGTGGAGACAACTCGGTTTCGCAAAAGATTGCTATGACTTCGCCGGTTCAACAGATGCCTTCAGAATCAGGATGGTTAGTTTCCTTCGTGGTTCCAAAAGATGTTTCAGTCGGTGACATCCCTGTGCCGGCGAGCTCACTAATTGCTATCCGCAAAGTTGATGGCGGTAAGTATGCAGCTCTTCGTTACTCAGGGCTCTGGAATGACAAAAAGTTTGCTGAGAAGAGTGAAGAACTCTTGAAGACTTGCGGCACGCTGGGTCTGAAGACTACCGGTTCAGTTTCTAGTGCGGTTTATAACCCGCCGTTCATGCCGGCATTCTTGCGACGCAATGAAGTCTTGGTTCGATTAGAGGCCTAGGACTTTTTGTAGTTCTTCAGCATCCTCAACAACGTAATCCGCCAGTGACCACTCTTGTTCATTGCCATACCCCCACTTGACCAAAACAACTTCGAGGTTGTGATGTCTCGCACCTTCGATGTCGTGAATGCGATCGCCAACCAGAATCACTCGGCTGAGGTCGGCACTAATCTTTTGTAATTCTTCGAATGCGTAAGTAATCACGTCGGTCTTGGAATTTCTCGATTCGTCGTTGGCTGCCGTTCCAAGAACATCGAAGTGTTTTAGGAAGTCGAAATGCTCC
>JBJORE010000050.1:0-6128 GCA_046049565.1 Actinomycetota bacterium | reverse complement strand
AGTGTTCTCGGCGAGTATTTAGTCTGCGACCCCATAGTTGTTTCAGTCTTGCACATCTAGTATCGAGAAGGGGAGAGTTGGAGAAACAGTGAGTTACCAGGTCGATTTTGTGAATGTCTCAACGCAGGGACTGGAGAGTTCTCCCTACGTAAACCAGTTGGCTGGTCTCCGAGCCAACGAGGCGCGCTACTTCCACAACAAGTACAAAGCTGAGTTTGTAGTTCGACCAACAGCTGAGGCGGCTGATCTAATCGACTACGTAAACCGTGTTCTTTCAGAGCGAGACATCGTCATCGCATCGAAGCCGCTTGAAGCAACCGAACTAATTGTTGAAGGAATCCGCTGGACCTACGTTTTTTACGAGAGCGGCCTTGCGATCAATGTGCTCTACACGTTGGAAGATGCCAAGAAACGTGCCGTGGGATTTAAGTTGTGCATGGACATGCCAGTACCTGAGGAACTCGCGACAAAGTTCAAGTTTGCTCGTCAGAAGTCAAAACTCGCTGGCGAGATTCGCGGCACCTTCTTCGTGGTCAAGGGCGTGTACTAATCACGAATTGGTAAAGCCGCTGGTTCCATTGATTTTGGGTGGTTTAATCCAATCATGACCCAATTTGAAGCAGACGTGCAGTCGACCATCGCGAAGCTTTCGCTCGAAGAAAAGATTCGACTACTCTCCGGTGAAGATGCTTGGAGTACTTACGCGCTGGAAAACGTGGACCTAAGAAAGATGATTCTCTCCGATGGCCCGAGCGGCGTTCGAGGATCCATGTGGGATGAACGCTACAAGTCTTTGACGCTTCCATCCGCGAGCTGCGTATCTGCTACCTGGGACCTAAAGCACCTCTACTCAATCGGCGAGGTGAGTGCCAACGAAGCTCGCAGCAAGGGTGTGTCTGTAGTCCTTGGCCCAACCATCAATCTTCACCGTTCACCTCGTGGCGGACGTCACTTTGAGGCCTACAGCGAAGACCCGTTCCTTAGCGGAAAACTTGCCGCTTCTTACATTAAGGGTGTTCAAGATAACGGGGTTGCCGCAACCGCCAAACACTATGTAGCCAATGACAGTGAAAATGAGCGTATGACGGTTGACGTGCAGATGGATGAGCAAACACTGCACGAGCTTTATCTCGCACCTTTTGAGATTGCTATTAGAGAAGCCAAACTTTGGGCGCTCATGGCCTCCTACAACTCCATCAACGGCACAACTGCCACCGAACACAAACTTCTGGAAGATCCGCTTCGTTCGGAATGGGGATTCGATGGACTTGTGATGAGCGACTGGACTGCAATCCGCTCGGTTGAAGAGTCGGCAAACGCAGCCATTGACCTTGCCATGCCAGGGTCCAAAACTCCTTGGTCAGAAGGGCTACTGGCTGCGGTTGAGGCCGGCCGCGTCTCGGAAAAAGTCATCGACGAGAAGGTTGGAAACATCCTGACTTTAGCCAAGCGCGTGGGTGCTCTTGGTTCCGCTCAGCCAAAAATCGTAAACAAAGTCGACGGCAGAAAAGTTATCCGCAAAGTAGCAGCCGATGGCTTCGTCCTGGTTGAAAACAACGGTGTCCTACCGCTAAAGCCAAATGCCAAGAACATCGCGGTAATTGGCTCCCACTCAATCGAAGGCCGAATCGGTGGCGGTGGATCAGCCATGACGTTCCCGCATAACCCAGTGTCCCCAATCAACGGCCTGATTTCTAACGCCCCAGCCGGAACCACCATTGTTAGCGAAATTGGGTACCACTCGGTCGATGAACTTACCGACCTACCACTTGCGCAAATCCTTTCTCCCAGCGGTGACAAAGCCATGCAGGTCGAATACTTCGACGAAGCTGGATCTTTGATTCTTTCCGAAGATCGCTTCGGAAAATTGATTCTAGGAATGTCTGAAAACACGACCCACGGAATGAAAAAGATTGTGGCCAAGACTGCCTTCACCGCGGTCGAGGATGGTTTACATCGATTCGGCGTTGCCGGAATTGGTCATGCCAAACTCACCGTGAATGGTGCCGTGGTTATGGACGAAGACTGTCCACTCACCACCCACGACCTGCTCGAAGCGATGATTGCAGCACCAGAGAAGAACTATGACATCGCTCTCGTTGCCGGCCAGAAAATCGAACTCGAATTCGAATACATCAAAGACTTCCCATTCGATTTTGATGGCTATGGTGTCCAGTTCGGTTACCGAGCCCCTCGCCTAGATGCAGAAGTCGACCTGCAAAAGGCAGTAGCTGCGGCTAAGGAAGCCGACGTTGCCGTCGTCGTAGTTGGAACTACCGCGCACGTTGAGTCGGAAGGTTACGACCGTAGCTCGATGAAATTACCAGGACGACAGGACGAACTAGTTCGTGCAGTTGCAGCGGCAAACCCAAACACCATCGTGGTTATTAACGCTGGAAGTCCGGTCGAGATGCCTTGGCGCAAGGATGTTGCTGGCGTGCTACTCACCTGGTTCCCTGGCGAAGAATATGGCAACGCCCTTGCCGATGTTGTTTACGGGCACAGCGAACCAGGCGGACGCCTCCCAACCACCTGGGGTGCGACCTTGGATGAAACCCCAATTACCAACACCGATCCAACCGACGGAGCACTTGTTTACACCGAAAGCCTAAACATTGGTTACCGCGCATGGGCCAAGGCAAATCGCACTCCTGCCTATCACTTCGGCTACGGCCTCGGTTACACCACCTTCGAGCTTTCGAAGCTGGAAGTAGTGGCACAGACTAGAGGCGCCAAGGTGAACGTTGAACTGACCAACACCGGTAGTCGCGATGGTTCCGATGTGGTTCAGGTTTACCTTCGGAAAACCGACAGCTCAGTCAAGCGACCCGAATTCTGGCTGGCTGGGTTTGCAAAGTTAGAAGTTGCAGCCGGCCAAAGCACCCGCGTACAAATCGAACTCGACGAAAGCCGATTCGCTCACTACTCAAACGGTTGGCAGTTGGAAAGCGGGAACTACGAAGTATTGGTTTCTAGAAGCGCCGACCTCACGAACGCGCTGAAAGCTGCGGTTTCGCTTTAGTTCACTCGCAGTACCAGCATGTACTGGCCACCGCCTGGGTTTAGCTCGGTGGTGAAGTTCACTCCAGGAGCTAGGCGCGAGAGTCTGTCCAGTAGCCAATCGGAAGCTTCCTGCGCGTCGTTCAAATCTGGGCACCTGGCCACAACTTCGCGGCCACCTTTTCGGTCAAGCCGTTCGACTACCTCAACAAGCGGGGTTGGGTCGACCACAAAGATGTCTTTTGACCACGGCGCCACGGGCTTGTTTTTACCCTTCATGGTGTTGCACATGCGGTGAGCAAGGCGCTCGGTGTAGGGCTTACCCTTCTTCACGCGGGTAGCGTCATAGCTGTCAACGCTGGGGCCAAGATCAGAATTCACCGAAGCGTCTGGGTCAACTGGCTGATCACATAGCCAACAAATCCAATTGTCTTGTTCGCCGACCTGATTCAAATCACTCATAAGAGCAGGTTACTTTAGGCAGTGCACTAGCGTTTAAGGATGCGCAAAATTGGGTGGTCGAAGGTCCTGGTCGGCGTATTGGCCAGCGCCCTAGCTTTTACCTCGACGCCCGCAACTGCGATTGTTTTACCCGAGCCAATTCCCGATTATTCGCTGATTGAAAACTGGAGCGATGAGGCCCTCGCAGCGCAAACCTTGTTCATTTGCTCAAGCGCACCAAGCCTCTGGGCAACCAAGAAATCAGTGTCTCGCGGAATTGGGGGCATTGCCTTGGTTGGCACTGGTGCTAGTCCAAAATTGAGGTCCCAGATCGCGTCGATTAAGAAAAAGGCGCTTCACAACATCGACCCAGTAATTGCCAGCGACGAAGAGGGTGGCGATGTCCAGCGCCTTCGAAGGGCGATTTACCAGCTACCATCGGCAACCACCATGGGTGCCTGGTCAGATGCCAAAGTCCGCAAGACTGCTAAAGACTATGGCGAGCGCATGAAGGCATTAGGAGTGGACATCGCTTTCTCGCCGGTTGCAGATTTGAACGTCTCTGGCTTTTTCATCAGTCGCTCACGTCGTGGTTTCAGTTCGAACCCAACCACAGCCGGAAAGAAAGCCACCGCTTGGGCGCATGGGTTAGAAGATGCTGGGCTTTTGCCAGTTCTCAAACATTGGCCGGGTCACGGAAGGTCGGTAGACACCCATGCCAAGCCGGGCATTCTGCCAACCCTTGAAAAACTTGAGAAGTCAGACCTAAAGCCTTTCCACTACGCGATCTCGCAGGGAATAACCGCGGTGATGGTTGGGCACCTGCTCGTACCTGGGCTCACCGAACTAAAAACTCCGACCAGCAGATCCAAGGCCGCCCTCTCTTTGCTGCGAAGTGAGATCGGCCCAAATGGCCTAATCATCACCGACTCGCTTTCGATGGGTGGTGCCACGAGAGGCCTTCACAAAGACATAGCCGAGGCTGCTATTCGTTCGCTCGAAGCAGGTGTTGATGTGGCCTTAGTTTGCTCAGGTCCGAAGTCCTTGATCTCCCGAGTGACCGCTGCAGTAACCAGCGGGCGACTACCTCGAGAAATGATGTTCGAGAAAGTACAGCGCATTCTGACCTATAAGCGCCAGCTCGGCGTCATTAACTAGCTTCGAAGGTCTTCCACTAGATCGAAGTAGACGCAAACAATCTGAGTGTCATCATCGATCTCGTAGCCACAAGCTGTCCAAAACTTATAGTGGCTTTCACGGAAATCGTCGCCGTTCAAATCACCCTCGGCTTCGGCCAGAGCAAATTCATCTGGCACATCAGCAAAGCGCACAACTTCAACACGAGTGGTCTCGATTGTCGCAATGTGCTTTCCATCGTTATCAACAACTGCCAATCGTTCCCCGACGGTTTCGATTGGCTCACCTTCGTCGATGTAATCCTGCTGGAGAGTCCCGGCCGTGGCGCGCTTGTTTCCATCCAAAAGGAAGTGCAGAATCTGATTTCGTGATTCGCCAGGATTACCGAACTCTACAGATCGCATCCCGTTGATGATTGGAAAAGGCATGCCTCGATTTTAGGCGAGGTCGAAACGATCTGCGTTCATAACTTTCACCCAGGCGGCCACGAAGTCGTGCACGAACTTTTGCTTGTTATCGTCTTGCGCGTAAACCTCGGCGTATGAACGGAGAATCGAGTTCGAACCGAACACCAGGTCAACGCGGGTTGCGGTGTAAATCACCTGGCCGTTGTGACGTGAGCGAATGTTGTAGAGGTTCTCACCGGCTGGCTCCCAAACGAAACTCATGTCGGTTAGGTTCACGAAGAAGTCGTTCGTAAGGTGACCTGGGGTCTGAGTAAACACACCGTGCTTGCTCTCACCGTGGTTAGCACCAATCACGCGAAGACCACCAACTAGGACGGTCATCTCGGCAGCGGTTAGACCCAGCAGAGAAGCCTTGTCGAGAAGCATCTCTTCAGGAGTTGGAATGTAATCCTTCTTCAACCAGTTGCGGAATCCATCGTGCAATGGCTCTAGCGGAGCAAATGACTCAACGTCGGTTTGTTCCTGCGTAGCATCGCCACGACCAGCGGCAAACGGAATCTCAATGTGAGTGCCGGCAGCCTTCGCAGCCATCTCAACACCAACATTTCCAGCTAGAACAATCACATCGGCAAGGCTTGCTCCGGTGGAACCGGCGATTCCCTCAAGCACAGCCAAGACCTTGTGAAGACGAGCAGGCTCATTGCCTTCCCAGTTCTTCTGAGGCTCTAAGCGGATGCGTGCACCGTTTGCACCACCGCGCTTGTCTGAGCCGCGGAAGGTACGGGCAGAGTCCCAGGCGGTTGAAACCAATTCGGAAATTGTGAGACCCGATTCGGCAATCTTCTGCTTGACCACTGTGTGGTTGTAGTCCTTGTTTCCGGCAGGGACAACGTCTTGCCAGATTAGTTCTTCGGCTGGAACGTATGGGCCTAGGTAACGAGCCTTCGGACCCATGTCGCGGTGGGTTAGTTTGAACCAAGCGCGTGCGAATACTTCCGAGAAGTAGGCAGGGTCGGCGTGGAACTTCTTTGAGATCTCTAGGTAAGCAGGGTCCTTGATCATCGCCATGTCGGCGTCGGTCATCATCGGCTTTACCCGCTTGCTGGCATCTTCAACATCCACTGGCTTGTCAGCTTCGTCGAT